>JABHHG010000002.1 GCA_018671635.1 Fidelibacterota bacterium
ATAAAGGAAGGACTTTCTGTTGAATTTAAAGAAGACAGAATTTTCCATTGGCTGGGCCAGGGTGCAATTCCAACAGACACAGTTAACAGCTTAATGCGTCAAAAAGGTTTAGCGCATAAATGGCATTTAATGAAAACAGGCGTTGCTGAAGATCATATAGCAACTGAAATGGAAGCCTGGGCTGCACGTCAACTTGAAAAAGTTGAAAAAGCTGCGACTAAGAAAGTTGAAAAGAAAGCTACTGCATCTGTACCTGTTGTGGAAGAATCAGCCGAAGAAGTTGCTGAAGTTGAAGCCACTGAAGAAGTAGTAGAAGCAGAAGCTCCTTCTGAAGAAGCTGTTGTTGAGGAAGTAGTGGAAGCTACGTCTGAAACTGAAGCACTAGTAGAAGAGGCTCTTGCAGAAGTTGCTGAAGCACCGGCTGAAGAAACACCAGAAACGGAAGTTCCTGTAGCTGAAGAAGTGGTTGCTGAAGAAGCTACTCCTGAAAAAGTTGAAGAAGAAAAGACAAAGGAATAATTAGATTCCTTTGAATCGATAGTTGGAGTATTCTATGAAAGAGATGTTAGAGACTATAATCAAAACTATAGTTGATTCACCTGATAAAGTAAAAATTGACATTGCTGAAACAGAGAATACTAATATTTATGAATTGCATGTTGCCGAAGGTGAAGTTGGAATGGTGATTGGTAAACAAGGCAAAAATATAAGTGCAATTCGTACATTACTTTCGGCTGCCACTGCAAAAGCAGGCGGAAAAAGATCGCTTCTTGAAATAATTGAATAATCACATTCCTGCTGATCTAGTACCACTGGGGAAAATTATTAAACCCCATGGTATTCGAGGGGAAGTGAAAGTTAGGCTATATAATTGTGATTCTGAAACCCTGAAAATGGGTCAATCTGTTTGGGTTGAATCAGAGGGGAATGACCCCATTATCTATGTTATTGAAAAATTGAATTTACAGTCGGATAAATCAAGACTTAAGTTTAAAAATGTAAATGACAGGAATAGCGCAGAATTACTCAGAGATTTTACATTGTCAGTATGTAGAGATGAATTTCCTGAGACCGTTGATGAAGAATTTTATCTTGTAGATTTAATTGGATTCAATGTTATTGATCAAGCTGGCAAAAAGGTAGGTAAAGTTTCAGATATTATGGAAAACCCCGCCAATGACATCCTCATGATTTTAGATGGGGATAAAGAACATTTGATTCCAATGGTGGATGATTTTGTGACGCTTTTTGACTTTGAAAAAAAACAAGTAACTATCAATCTAATTGATGGACTGATTGATAATTCATGAAGATACATTTCTTGACACCTTTTCCTAAAATGGTTGATTCTATTGTTAGCGAAAGTATTTTAGGACGAGGCCAATCTAAAGGATATGTGAATTATAACATTCACAATTTATTTGACTATGCGGATGAACCCCATTGTCGAATTGATGATTATCCTTTTGGGGGTGGTTCAGGAATGGTGATGAAACCGGAACCCGTTTTTAGGGCGTTTGAAGAAGTGAAAAAATCATTAGATGATAAAAAATCGCTTCGGGTTATTTATCCCACGCCTGATGGAAAAGTTTTGACACAACCCCTCGCTCAAGAACTCTCTGTAACCGACCAACTAGTATTCATTAATGGTCATTATAAGGGTATTGATCAGCGAATTAGAGAGAATATAGTTACAGATGAAATTTCAATCGGAGACTATGTTCTTACTGGAGGTGAGTTAGCCTCAGCCGTAATTTTAGATTCAGTGATTCGATTGATTCCAGGGGTGTTAAATAATAAAGAATCTGCAGATACAGATTCATTTTCACATCCTTTGTTAGATGGGCCGCATTATACACGACCTGAAGTTTATAACGGCATGGAAACGCCAAAAATTTTATTGTCTGGTCATCATCAGAAAATCGATGAATGGGTTAATGAACAACGAGAAAATAAAACTCGTGAAAGACGACCAGACCTTTGGAAAAAATATATATCCTCAAAAGGGAAAGACGGAGTAAAAAATGGATAAAGTATTACAAGCTACACAAAATGATTTAAAAACAGACTTACCTGCATTTCAATCGGGCGATACCGTTTCTGTTGGTGTAAAAGTTATTGAAGGTACTCGTTCTCGTGTGCAAACATTTGAAGGTGTGGTCATCGCAATTTCAGCCGGTGGGGGTATCAATAAAACATTCACAGTTAGAAAAATTTCGAATGGTGTTGGTGTAGAAAGAATTTTCCCAATTCATTCACCTAACCTTGAGACTATTAAGGTACTCAAAAAGGGTAAGGTTCGTCGAGCAAAATTGTATTACTTAAGAAATCTTAAAGGAAAAGCTGCGCGAATCAAAGAGCGTAGCTAATTGGATTTTCCATTTTAATGAAAGCTCTCAGTTTTACGCTGGGAGCTTTTTTTTTACATGAATAAAAGTACAGAAAAACATATCATTTTACTAACTGGATTGGGTCATTTCTTGGTCCATTGTGTAACCATGATTTTGCCAGCAATTCTCATTTTATTAGAAAGTGAGTATGAAATTTCATTGGTGAAATTAGGGACATTGGTGACCACTCAATTTTTATTTATGGGGTTGGGGGGGTTACCGTCAGGAGTTTTGGTTGATAGATTTAGCTCCAAACGTATTTTGATTATATACTTCATTGGATTATCATTATCATGTATATGGCTATATAATTCTACATCCTATCTATCTTTTGTAATTGGCATGGCATCACTGGGATTAGTTGCAGGCCTATATCATCCTGCGGGATTGAAAATTATTAGCCACGCAAAAGATGTGAGTCGGTACATGGCTTATCATGGTGTCTTTGGAAGTCTCGGTTTGGCCACGGGTCCACTCTTTGCCGCATGGGTAAGCAATAGTTTTACGTGGAGATTTGCATATTTGGTTATCGCATTCATCTCATTTTTTGGACTCATAATGACATTATTTTATTCTGAAGAAAAGAATGAAAACCCACAATGGCCATCCTTAAAAGTAAACCTATCTCATTCGCATATTATTTTATTTACCGTGTCAGCAATTTGGGGAATTGGACATCATGGAGTTTTCAATTTTCTTCCATACTATTTTTCTGAGCGAGTAGAATTAGGATTTAATCCCGTAACTGAAGGAGGATTCCTTACTGGATTCGTATTACTGTTAGGAATAATAGGCCAACTGTTTGGTGGAAGAATTGGTAATCGATATCCGCGTAAGTCATTATTGGTTTGGGTGGTGGGGCTAAATATTCCATTTTTGATTATCATGACATTTTCATGGGGAACTCCATTGATATTTTTTGCCTGTATGATGGGCGCCGTAAATTTTATGTTTCAACCCATTAGTAATAGTTTGATTGCAGATGTTAGTCCGGTTCAAGGGAGAGGATTAATTTACGGAATCTCTTTTGCACTCAGTTTTGGAGTGGGATCATTTTCAGGTATTATATGTGGATATATAGGTGACTATCTACAGACAAATATGATTTTTATGGCGATGGCCTTAATTTTAATTCCTGCAACTATTTTCGCCTGGTTGTTGAAAAAGAATGTGAAGAAGTCCTAACTTAACCATCTTCCGTCAGAATAATTAGATAACGCAAAGGGAAAACCCAATGGATTATAAAGAAAAAATTAAATTTTTAGAAGAAAGAATCAAGAAACTAAATGAAATAGGGCTTTCGTTATCTAAGGAAGATGACACTAATGTTATTTTTGAACTTATTATGGAAGAAGCTAAAAATATAACTAATGCTGATGGCAGAACTCTCTATATGATTAGTGATGATTCTAAGACCATGAAGTTTGAGATAATGCGAACTGATTCCATGAATTTTTCTCAAGGAGGGACATCTGGTGTTGAAATTTCTATTCCTCCTATGCAGCTTTCTGATGAAGAAGGTAACCCAAATCATTCTACTATAGTGACATATTCAGCAAATACTGGAAAAACAGTCAATGTTAAAGATGCTTATAAAGAGAAGGGCTTTGATTTTACTGGCGCAAAAACATTTGATAAAAATACTGGTTATAGAACTACATCTGTTCTTTCTGTCCCTCTTAAAAACCATGAAAATGACATTGTTGGTGTGATGCAGTTAATTAATGCTACAGATAAACAAAGTGGTAAGGTGGTAGCATTTTCGGATGATATGCAGGAACAGGTTGAGTCTCTTGCATCACAGGGAGCTGTGGCACTGACAAACAAACGTTTGGTTAAAGAATTAAAAACCCTATTTGAATCATTTATCCAGCTTATTGCAACGGCGATTGATAGAAAATCTGAATATACGGGTGGACATTGTGAACGTGTTCCTGAAATAACCATGATGTTGGCTGAAGCGGTTGAGGGTATGACTGAAGGCTCTTACAAAGATTTTGTCATGACTGAGGATGAGCGGTATGAACTCTATATTGCCGCTTGGTTACATGATTGTGGTAAAGTTGCAACTCCTGTTCATGTGGTTGATAAAGCTACCAAACTTGAAACGATCTATGATCGTGTTGAAAATGTTCAAACTCGCTTTGAAATATTAAAAAGAGATGCAGAAATTGAGTTTTTAAATACCAAGATTGAACTCCTTGAATCAGGGAATGAAGAAGGTGTAAAAGATGCAGAAGCAAAACTTAATCTTCAATTGGCTCAATTTAGTGATGAATTAGCCTTTGTTGAAAAATCCAATGTAGGTGGTGAGTTCATGCAAGAAGAAGATCAAAATCGCATCCGTCAAATAGGTGAGTATGAATGGAATTATAAAGGTGAAACTAAACCCTTCTTATCTGAGTTAGAAGTAAGAAACTTGACCATTGCAAAGGGTACATTATTGCCAGAAGAACGTGAAATCATTAATGATCATATTGTTATTACCATCGATATGTTGGAAAAATTACCCTATCCTAAAAATTTACGAAATGTACCTGAATTTGCCGGTGGACATCACGAAACCTTAGACGGTAAAGGTTATCCTAAAGGATTGACTGGAGACCAAATGTCGGTTCAAGCAAAAATGATGGCCATTGCAGATATATATGAAGCATTGACTGCTTCTGATCGACCATATAAAGATGGTAAAAAGCTATCTCATGCCATGAGAATATTAGGATTTATGAAAAATGATTACCATATTGATGAAGAGTTATTTGAGATTTTTGTAAAAGAGGGTGTTTATAAAAAATATGCAGAAAAATATCTTCCTGAAAATCAAATGGATGAAGTAGATGAAGCGGCTGTTTTAGGGTAATGGAAAAACAAATTTCACATATGAATCAGGGTGAGATCAAGGCTTACATTTTAGATATCCAATCTAAAGTTCAAACTGAATTATCTAAAGGAAAAGATATAGATGATTTTTTAGATCAGACATCCATCTTTGATGATTTTGAAGACATCATTCCTGAAGCCGAATTTGGAATATTTGTTTTGACTATTTTAAATGGCTATAAATCTGAAGTGATTTTAGACAAACTGGTTGAAGTAATACAACAATCCGTGACGGAGAGACAAAATGTTGGGAAATAGAAAATGAATCAATCTAAAGGTATGCAGGAGGCATTGCAACAATTACCATCTGTAGATGACGTACTCCAACGGTTTGAAGGAAAACTTAAAGGAGCTCCTCACAAATTAATAATTAAAACAATTCGATCCATTATTCAATTACAGAGAGAACACATCCTTTCTGGAGAAAAATTAATAGATATACAAAATTCCGTATATGTTGCCGCTGAAAAAGAATTAACCCAACTCTGTGAGTCAAACATAAAACCTGTGATAAATGGCACGGGGATTGTCCTTCATACTGGTTTGGGTCGTTCACCCATTTCAAAAGAAATTTTGCACCAAGCTGTAGAATCCATATACCCTTATACAAATATAGAATTACAAATTAATTCGGGAAAGCGTGGTGAACGTAATCATCATGTTGAAGAATTGTTGAATTCACTCACATCATCAGAATCTTCGTTGATTGTAAATAATAATGCGGCGGCAGTATTGCTCATGTTAAATGCAGTTGCTGAGGGAAAAGATGTCATCATCAGTCGTGGGCAACAAGTGGAAATCGGTGGTTCATTTAGAATCCCTGATGTAATCGAAAAATCAGGTTGTAATATGGTTGAGGTGGGTACCACTAATAAGACTCATTTAAAAGATTATGAATCGGCGATTCACAAAAATACAGGTGCAATACTGGTGGCACATACCAGTAATTATAAAGTTATTGGCTTTACTCAAGATGTAGAATTATCCGAATTAGCTACCCTTGCAAAGCGTAAGCAAATTCCACTATTGGTTGATTTGGGAAGCGGTGCCATTGCAGATCTCTCTAATTCTGATATGCCATCAGAGCCCACAGTTTCCGCTTATATAAAAGCTGGGGTTCATGCGGTTTCATTTAGTGGAGACAAACTCTTAGGTGGTCCTCAAGCTGGTATAATTTGTGGCAAGAAAAACCTAATCAAAAAAATGCACCAGAATGCACTCTATCGTGCTCTACGTTGTGACAAACTTATATTTTCTGTATTAGAAAAAGTATTGAGAACATATTCCTCATCAAAGGAAATTAATAAGAATAATTTAACGGTCCATTTACTTTCAAGAGATAGAATTGAGTTAGAAAAAATGGGGGAATCCATTTTATCTGGTGTGAAGAAATCATATATTAATACGCACAAAATCGAATTAGTTGAATCTAAAGTTGAAGCAGGTAGTGGATCATTGCCCACTGAAAAAATCCCCAGTATGGCCATTACCTTTTCATCAACAATATCAAAGCCAGTTGAATTATCATCATTATTTAGAAAGGCATCCTTTC
>JABHHG010000099.1 GCA_018671635.1 Fidelibacterota bacterium
ACTAATAATTCTTCTGCTTTTCTTTGCGCTACCTCAGCTGCTATTTTTTTGGCTTCAGTAAGGGTCTTTTTTTCGTTCGAAATTCGCTCTTTTAATGAATCCATAGGGTCTAAAGATCCAGCGACCTTAGCTACGGGTGCAGACTCATTCTCAGTGTCAGCCTTTTGCTGCTTTTTGATATTAGAAACGACAGCCTGCCTTGCTTGTTCTTTTCTTAGTCTTTCAATTTGCTGTCTTTCTTTAGCGAATTCACCTAATATTTTGTCATATATTTCTGCATCCACAGGAGCCATATGGCTTGAAACGGAAACACCTGCATCTTTAAGGAAAGACATTATCTCCAGATGAGAGATATTTAACTCTTTCGCAATATGAAATATTCTTCTTTTTTTAGTCGTCTCTGTCATTTTGCCTTTTATTCTTCTGCCGCTTCTACGATTGCATCTGGTTCTTCAACTTCCATTGAAGAAAGTTTTTCTTCAATTATTGCACTAATTTTACTTATTGTCTTCTCACCAAAACCCTTCAGTTCTAATAACATTGCTTTATCTGCATCTAAAAAGTCGTCGCCTGTATGGATTTCATTCTTAGAGAGGAGTTCCAATTGAGTTGCTGCAATGCCAGATAATTCATCAAGATAGACAACTTCAGTAGTTGTCCCCTCATAATCTGTTTTCTTAACTGCATCAATAGTATAGCCGGTAACATCTGAGGCAAGCTTAATGTTTTGACCATTTCGACCAATTGCAATAGGCAATTCTTCATCTTCAAAAACAGCAACTACATATGGGCGCTCTTCATCAATATATAAATTTATAGGTTTAGCAGGCGCCAATGCTCTAGAAATAAATATTTCTGGCTGACTACTCCAATTGATAATATCAATTTTTTCACCGTTTAACTCCCTTACTACTGACTGAATTCTACTGCCCCTCATACCCACACATGCACCAACTGCATCGATTCGCTGATCTGAAGAGTAAACCACAATTTTACTTCTATCGCCAGCTGACCTTGATACTGCTTTAATCTCGATGATTCCATCTTCAATTTCTGGAATTTCCATTTCAAATAGACGTTCTAAGAACATATTGTCTGATCTTGAAAGCATTATCTCTGGACCTTTAGAGGTAAACTCTACTGACTTAATAACACCCCTCACAGACTCACCGCGACGGTATCTGTCATTTGGCAACTGCTCTACTTTTGGGAGCAATAATTCTGCCTGATCAAGATTTACAAAAATTCGATCACGTTGAATTTGATGAACACTACCCACTACAATTTCGCCAATTTTCTTATTAAAATCATCAAAAATGGATTCACGCTCAATATCTCTAATGCGCTGCGCTAAATGCTGCTTAGCAGTATTGATTAATCTTCGGCCGAAATCTTCTGGACTCAAGATATCAATAAAGGGATCATCAATTTCTAAGTCTGGCTCAACTTTAAGCGCATTTTCAAGACTAATTTCGCACACAGGATCCACTACATCCTGAACCACTACTTTTTCTTGGTAAATTTCAATTTCACCCTTTTCCATATTTACAATCACGCTGAAGTTTTCTCGCTCTTCGCCATATTTTTTATAAATCATGGTCATAAACAAATCTTCAATAATCGTACTTAAGTTTGTACGGTCAATATTTTTTTCTTTAGCGACAATTGAAAATGCCTCAATTATATCTTTATTGATCAAGACTAATCACCCTTTTCCCATTTAAATTATCCAATAAATAAAGAAAGTGGGTTTTCACCCACTTTCCGACACAGTAAATTAAGCGTAAATCCACTATTCTACCAAGTTTAATTATCCTTGTTGAAATTCGCCAATGCTAATAATTCTTCAGCTTTATTTTTGTCTGAATAATTAATATTTTCAGTGCTAAGAATATCATTTAAAACAGATACCGCGTCATTAAAATTTCCGTTGGCAATATATGCCATTGATAAATCAATCTTAAATCTAAGATCCAAGCCAACTGCAGACGATAGCTTATCAGCCTTTTTAAAATTATTGACCGCCGCATCATTATCATCCATATTCATTGAAACATTTCCTAATGTTTCATGAACTCCAGCGTCAACTACACCATCAGAGCTCCCTGTCCCAAGCTCATCAGTCAAAGATAGTACAGCAGCATCATTATTGGATAAATAAGAATCTTTCAATAAATATATCAATGCCTGATTTGCGGCGTCACTTCCAGAATACTCTTCAGCTATACTTTTTAATTCTGAAATTGCAATATCAGTTTGACCCGCATTATAAGCATTTTGAGCTACGCCAACAAGTGCCCTAGAAACATTTACTCTATCTTTTTGCAAGCCAGAATAATAGCCCCATCCGCCAACTGTTAATGCAACAACTACCAATATTTGTATCGCTATATTTTTATTATTGTCAATATAGTCTATAATCGCAGTAATTTTATCAAGCACCGGATCATATCTTAACTCTTCTTTTTTCATACTTTCTCCAATAATTGTGTACCCTCTACAGGAATCGAACCTGTATCTAAGGTTTAGGAAACCCTTGTTCTATCCGTTGAACTAAGAGGGCTAATGAGGGGGAATGTGCCCTAAAAATGTTTGTAAATTTAAGTGGATATTAAAATCTATTACAAGGATGTTTATTTGATTACTGATATAAGTCGTGATTCACTTGCTCCTGAAGCTGAAAGACTATTTAAAATATAGATTCCTGAAGATATGTTTAGACTTATTATCCCACTATGATTACCCAAATCATCAGCAAATGATTGAGCAGATAAAATCATTCGCCCTCTTAAATCTAATAAATTTAATGATAACTCACCATTTCCCATATCACTGAAATATCTATATGATAATACATTTTCACTAATGGGATTTGGGAATATGAAAAGGTCATTTTTAGCGGGAGATGATATATGCTTATAGAATATATCGTACATTGGATTGTCAATTTCAACATCTTGAGTATAAACTATAATTTTCTCAACTTTACTTACACCACTATCTACTATGTTTTCACTTTCAAAGAATTCATTCTCTGAAGAAAGGAATATTTTTAACTCAGAATTAGAATTAACACTCAGTGTCGATAAATAGTCGGGGACAGAGTATAGTGCAAAGGAGTATTCAGGCATGGTCTTTCCCGTTTCTATTGTGGCACTCTGCATACCGATGGAAATGTAATTCTCAATATTTTCAGAATAAACCTCACTATTTAGGGGAGTAATTTCCAGCTCTCCTCGGAGGAGTGATTGAATCCAATTTATGTATAGAGATTTAAACTCTTTATCATCAAATTGAGATTTCACAGATAATAAGCCTTGATCGCTATGGGTAAAAATATTTTTAATTACACTCAACCCCTTTAGCTCATATAAGTACTGAAAAAATAAGGCTGATTTTGCATAATAGGGCAATGTTGAAGTGCTACCAATTTCAGACCACTCATCAAGTCCGATTAATGGATTCTCTAAATAATGAGAAAAATCACGTGCACCCAACCCCAAAATAGAAGGCATTAAGTCTGAAATCCCTTCATTTAACCATGGATTATGAAAAGTCCACCCCCCATCGGTACTTCCAAAATAACCTTCTCTTATATCAGCATTCCAATGCAACAAATGTTGATATTCATGTGCTAATGTGAACAGTGCATCTCCTAAACCATTTTCATTAATTATAGAAGGATTTGAATCAATGTAAATAATATTTTCACCATTACTATTGGACTGCCAATTATATGGATAACTACAGGTAGCTATAGTTGCGCTAGGCAACCAAGAACTCCCATTTTCATGTAGGCACATATATTGATCCTGGGGGTCAAAAAAACCAGCCACGAATTCGCCTGAATTTGAGTATCCATCTCGAATATCCAATAATAAAATATTGACAATAGTGCCATCGTTAATGGTTGGTGGTGGGCCTAAAATAGATTCCTCTGAAGTCCTTATGCCACTCTGAAGATTAAGTGAGTCTGCGTCAAGTGTCGATGCCGTAAAGGTATAAAATAATTCTTCCACCACAGTAAGGTCAATATGGTCATTGGAAATTTCGGCTATTTCACCATAAAAATTACTAACTCCGTCAGTTGATAGCAATTTAAATTCAATTTCTTCTAATTCATTTGTAGATAAATTGCGAACTGAAAAAAATTTGCTTGAACCAATCTCTTGAGAACGATTAAAATCAATAGTTGATCTTGCACTATTTAGGGTAAGTCCTGTAATTAGAGGGGAGCCACAGTTTTCTGAATACGGAAAAACAATTGAAGCGGAAAAAGAAAATAAGAGAAAAGCCTTAAATATACTCATTTACCAAATCACGTTTCATGAGCTCAGCAATTGCAATTTGGGGGGGTTTACCTTCAAATAATACTTTAAAGGTTTCTTCACATATAGGCATGGATAGGTTATGTTTTTGTGCAATCGTATTTATGGATTTTGTAGTGTTCACGCCTTCAGCCACCATATCCATTTCTTCTAAAATTTCTGACAATGGCTTGCCTTGACCCAACATAAAGCCAACATGGCGATTTCTACTATGCTTACTGAAGGAGGTAACCATTAAATCCCCAATGCCACTCAAACCTGAAAATGTTTCAATTTCAGCACCATAATGTACGCCTAATCGAATAATTTCTTGTAATCCGCGAGTTAGCAGGGCGGCCATTGTATTGTCTCCTAATTGTAACCCTTGGCAGATTCCTGCTGAAATAGCAATAACATTCTTTACGGCTCCCCCAACCTCAACACCTTTAATGTCAGAGCTGGAATAAACCCTGAAGTACTCATTTGAAAATAATTTTTGAACTTTCTTTGATATAGAGATATTACTCGATGCCGATACTACTGCAGTAGGAATTTTATTATATACTTCTTCAGCATGACTTGGACCAGAAAGGGCAACAATATTATTTTCGGAGATATGCATCAAATTAGAAATAAGATTAGACATCAATAGGCCTGTTTCATTTTCAATCCCTTTTGAGGCACAAATAACAAAAGAAGGGTTCAGTTTACATAGATTCGGTAGTACGGAATGAAATGAGTGAGTTGGTATGGTAATTAAAATTGGAGCGTCTTTAGGTAGGTCTGATAATTCTGAGGTAATTTTAATAGAATTGATTAAGGGGGATGCTGGCAAATTGACATGTTGCCTTGAGGATTGCAATGTTATTGCTGCATCCTTCCGATGATGCCATAGCACCACATCACTGCCATTGCCAGCAAGGACTTGAGATAGTGCAGCTCCCCATGAACCGGCACCAATTACGCCGATTTTCATGTATTAGCTGACTTTCCCTAATTCATAATATTGCTCACCCAATGTATCTAAATGTGCTAAACATTCATTTAAACCATCTGGACGAACTACTAATATTAGCCCAATACCAAGATTCATACTCTGACGCAAATCCTCTTCGGGTACATTTCCAAGTTCTTGAATTAACGTATAGATCGCGGGTCTTTTCCAGGCAGACCAATCAATATCCATCCCTTGGTCTTCCTTAAGGATTCTTTTTGTATTATTTACAATTCCGCCTCCAGTTATATGGGAAATCCCTCGGAGCCAATCTTTTTCTAAAATAGCATCTGCTATATGTAGGTATGATTTATGGATTGCCAATAATGCATCGCTAATAGTGCAACCTAGTGCACCTACAAATTCATTCACATCATATTTAGAGAGTAGAATTTTACGGGCAAGCGAATAACCATTTGTATGCAAACCAGTTGAAGGCAGTCCTATTAGAATATCTCCTTTAGCAGCTTTTTTATTTGGGAGCATATATTTTCTATCAACCACACCCACAATGGTGCCACTCATATCATATTCACCCTCTTGATAAAAACCAGGCATTTCTGCCGTCTCACCTCCGATAAGAGAGCAATTATTTTCCTGACATGCTTGAGATAGCCCTGAAACTACATCTTCTAAGACACCCACATCAAGCTTGCCAGTTGCAAAATAATCTAAGAAAAACAGTGGCCGAGCCCCCACCGCTAAAATATCATTCACGCAGTGATTAACTAGACATTGCCCAACCGTTGAATGACGATCAGATAAAAATGCTATCTTTAATTTTGTCCCCACTCCATCTGCACTAGAAACCAATACAGGTTCATCATAGTCATCTTTTGGAAAATTGAAACAACCGCCAAAACCACCAATATCAGTCAGGGTATTTTCAGTAAACGATTTTTTTACAATTTTACCAATACGTTTAACTGCTGCGTCGCCTGCCTCAATATCTACACCAGCTTCTTTATAAGTAGTCAAATTAGCTCCTATCCACCAATAAATTCTTCTTCATTTTTACTATTTACATCAGAATACATATTCTCCACGTACTCATCAAAATTGCTCAACACAGATCTCCTTACCACTTTTAGGGTTGGAGTTAGTTCACCCTTTTCCAACGTCAAGAGACGAGGTAACAAGGCAAACTTTTTAACCCTTTCATATTTAGAAAAAGTCTCCATTGCAGTATTAACTTCTTTGCTAATCAACGCGATAACATCTGAGTGTTCTACTAAGGCTGCGTGCGATGCAATTTCTTTATCATTTTCAGCCAAATATGCCTCAACTGCTTCAAATGCTGGCACTATTAATGCACTAATAAAATTACGTTTATCTCCAATAACCACAACTTGCTCAATATAAGGGGATGCAACCATTACATTTTCCATGGGTGCTGGAGCTATATTCTTACCCCCAGAAGTTACCAATATATTCTTTTTTCTATCCGTTATTTTTAAAAACCCATCGCCATCGAATTCACCAATATCTCCAGTATGAAACCAACCATTTTCGTCAATAGACTCCTTAGTTGCTTCATGATTATTATAATAACCCTTCATAATACTTGGACCCTTTGCAATAATCTCACCATCATCCGCAATTTGAATTTCAACATTAAAAAGGGGTTTACCAACAGAACCATATCGTATGGAACCGGGGCTATTTGAGGATAATACTGGGCTTGTTTCTGTCAGACCATAACCCTCCAAAATAGTAATACCAGCAGCAGCAAAAAACTCACCAATTTGTTGAGATAATGGAGCTCCGCCTGAAACGAAAAACTTCAATCGCCCCCCCATACGCTCTCTCACCTTAGAATAAACTAACTTGTCCGCAATTTTATGCTTTATTCCAAGTAAAAATGGAATCCTTTCACCGGCAATTGAAAGCATGCTATAATTCCGACCAACATCTATAGCCCACCAAAAAATCTTTTGCCGAGCTGCTGGCGCACTTTTCAGGCCTTCAATGATGCGAGTGTGCATTTTTTCATATAATCGAGGGACACTCAGTACAACCGTTGGCTTTGCTTCTTGAAGGTTAGCAGGAACTTGCTCGATACCTTCAGCATAGTAAACGGTACATGCACGACTAAAGGCTGTAAAATGACCTCCCATTCTTTCAAACACATGGCTTAATGGCAAAAAGGATAAAAAGACATCATTGTTTTCAAAGTTTATTAACTTTCCAATCCCCTCCATATTAGCGATTAAATTTTCATGAGATAACATTACGCCTTTAGGGTTTCCAGTTGTACCAGAAGTATAAATTAAAGTCAACAAATCACTGGGATTTGCTGTATTGACAAGCGAATCAAATGTTAAATCCGTAAATGCAGAAAAAGCATTCCCCTTTTCAATAAATTCATTATAAGTATAGACGTTTTCTGCACTACCAGTATCTGAATTATCTAATAAGACAATACTTTTTAACTTGGGGCAATTAGCCCATATAGATTTTATTTTCTCATACTGTTCTTGATCTTCAATAAAAATTAAAGTGGATTCTGAATCATTTAGTATGTATTCAATTTGGGAAGGGATTAATGTTGGATAGATACTAACAGTGGCTGCACCCGCACAAATGACTCCATAGTCACTCATAGCCCACCGTGGAGAATTATTTGAAAGAATGGCTACATTCTGACCAGACTCAACATCAATTGAGCGAAGCCCAAATGCTAAATTGGTTACTGTATTTCTTATATCGAGGCCCGTAAGCCCCACCCAATTCTCACCCTTTTTATAATAATAAAGTACTTTGGTAAGATTTTGATTTGTGGAGTAATCAAACATCTGTGAAATTGTACTATATGACATATCTATCCTTTTTGGCTTCTTTGAGAGAATTTTTACGTGTATAAAATACTCACTTTATTAAAATGATTCCAATCTGTAAAATGAAAATTAAATGAAGATTAATCAATAATATTGGAATGAGAAATTGTAATGAAAAGTGAATGTTGTGTAAATTTTTAGCTATGTCAACTGCCGAGGTGGTGAAATTGGTAGACGCGCTGGATTCAAAATCCAGTGTCCTTCGGGACGTGTGGGTTCGATCCCCACCCTCGGTACATAATCCCTTCAATTTGAGGGGATTCTTTCTTAACTATAATTTTAAGGATTAATATGCTTAAAGCTACATTCAAAACAAACAAAGGTGATATCAACCTAGAACTCTTCGCTGAAAAAGCACCACTCACCGTTGCAAATTTTGTCAATCTATCGAAAAGCGGTTTCTATGATGGATTAAAATTCCATCGTGTTATACCAGATTTTATGGTACAAGGTGGATGTCCACTTGGTACGGGAACTGGTGGTCCGGGATATCAATTTAAAGATGAATTTCACCCAACGCTTAGGCATGATACTGCTGGCGTACTTTCAATGGCTAATTCTGGCCCAGGAAGCAATGGTAGTCAATTTTTTATAACACATGTTGAAACACCTTGGCTTGATAATAACCATACTGTGTTTGGGTCGGTGATTTCAGAATCCGATCAAGTTGTTGTTGATAGTATTGCTCAGAGTGATATGATTGATTCTATTTCCATTGAAGGAGAATTAAATTCAACACCTGAGATTAAAGCGCAAATTGATGCTTGGAATGAAATTCTGAGTTAGATTATTCAAAGTCAAAGCAATAAAAATCTGATAGCTGTTTTACAACTACAGAAAAAGCGCCTATAATAATTTGATGAAAAACCAATCTTGCGATTTACTGGTTTATAAAAATTCCAACAAAACGTTTACCCTGCATATTAAAATTATTTTTTTAGAATTATGTACGACGTTATAATTGTAGGCGCTGGCGCTGCAGGTTTAATGGCCGCAATTTCCGCAGGAAGAAATGGTAAGCGAGCTTTGATAATTGAGCATACAAATAAAATCGGCGAAAAAATTCGTATTTCGGGTGGTGGTAGATGTAATTTTACAAATCTCTATACAACTAGTGATAACTTCCTCAGCGAAAATCCTCATTTTGCCAAATCAGCATTATCTCAATATACACAGCATGAGTTTATTAACTTAGTTGAATCTAACAATATTGCATATCATGAGAAAACTTTAGGTCAATTGTTTTGTGATGGTTCTTCAAAGCAAATTATAGAAATGCTTGTTAATATGTGCAATAAGCATGGAGTTGAAATTAGATTATCATGTAATATTGCAACTATTTCAAGGAACGACACTTTTAAAGTTGATAGTGATCAAGGGTTTTTCAATAGCAAAGCGCTTATCATTGCAACTGGAGGATTATCAATCCCTAAAATAGGAGCGTCTGATTTTGGTTACAATATTGCCAAGAAATTTGGACTTAATATTGTGGAGACTAAACCAGCCTTAGTACCGCTTATTGTATCTGAAAAACAAAAGCATTTATTTCGAGATCTAAGCGGTATATCTAATTTTTCTACCGTGAATCACGAAGATACACATTTTTCTGACAGTTTATTGTTTACCCATAAAGGATTAAGTGGTCCCGTTATTTTACAAATCTCATCATATTTGAAGAAATTTGATAATGAGAAAATATCCATAAATTTATTACCTAAAATAAACCTTGAAGAACTATTTATCGCTCATAAAAACAGTAAGCAGACACCTGCAAAATATTTAAAAACATATTTAACTAATCGATTAGTTGATAAATTAGCATTAGAAAATTCTGATTTCAAGACATTAATCACAGATCTTAGTAAGCATAAATTGCTTCATATTGCCAAATCAATTCATAATTTTGAAGTATCAATTAGTGATAGTGAAGGCTATAATAAGGCAGAAGTTACAGTAGGTGGAATTGACACTAAGGAATTATCCTCCAAAACTATGGAATCGATAAAGATACCGGGATTGTACTTTGTAGGTGAAGTTGTAGATGTGACAGGCTGGTTGGGGGGATATAACTTCCAGTGGGCCTGGTCTTCGGGTTTTGTAGCAGGTAATGCCATTTCTTAAATTTTTTGTTTTAGGCGTAAAACTTTTCTACTTCAAGGTACTAATTTTTATGGGTATTAGCTCAGAAACAATCAACACATAATTACTTTCCTGACCACTTTGGTGGTCGCTTTTGAGAGAATGCCTTTAAGGCTTCAGTTCGATCTTCAGAATTCAAGGTAATCTCATAAGCTTCTTTTTCAACTTCCAAGGCATCTGACACAGAAAGTTCATAGCCTTTTGATATTGACATTTTCGCTGCACGTAATGCTAATGGTGCATTCTCCATCAACTCTGTGGCAAGATCAATGGCTGTTTCTAATACTTCTCCATCGGGAGATAAAAAATCTACTACACCATCAATAAATGCCTCTTCAGCAGAAAACTTTCTGGCAGAGTAAATCCAATATTTTGCTTTAGATAATCCAATTAATCGAGGAAGTCGTTGTGTACCTCCCGCGCCAGGAATAATACCTAAGGATGTTTCAGGTAGACCTATTTTTGCTGAATCTTCTGCAACCCTAAAATCACAACAGAGGGTAAACTCTAAACCTCCACCAAGAGCTGAACCATTTATAGCAGAAATTGTAGGGAAAGGTAATTTTTCTAATTTTGCAAAACAATTCCCTATTGCAGAAACCACATGTGCAGAATCTTCTATTGTTAAATCTGCTCGCTCCTTTAAATCTGCACCTGCACAAAAATGCTTTATTGAAGAAGAAATAATCAATGATCGAATTTTATCATTATCAGAAATCTCATCAAATAACTCTGAAAGTGATGCTATAAATTCTTGCGAGAGTGCATTGACGGGTTGCCGGGTAAGGGTCAAAAATGCAAGACCATCATTTTGTAAATTGAATGAAAAATTATTCATTTATAAATACTTCCAAATTTTCGGGAAAATCCACTTCCATTAGTAGTAGTGCCTGACCATGTGTTTTACCTTGCGCATCATTGAGTAAGGATTCAGAGCCTCCACCCCCCAAGCTATCACCTAATATAAAATTGAGAGCCCAAAGATTGTCCATTTCATAGCGCCTCACGTCACCTTTTACAACAGAACCAAAGTGAGATTTCACTACAGTACTTGTAATAATTTTTCTCGCCCAATTATAGACTTCTGGATGCCTAAACAATAAGCCAACATTAGAATTTGGACCTTTATCCCCAGAACGAGCATGTGCAATTTTTTTCAATTCAATTTTCATTAATTTACATCCACATCTGTTTTAATTAAATTTTTTGGAATAAGCGTGGGCCAATATGCTACAATTTCTTGAGCCTTCGGGCGTCCACCAGCAAATCCAGTTACACCAGGAGGGCCATTTGTAATAACCGGAGCAATCTCTTTTCCGAAGCGATTAACTTTGTCTTTATCATTATCCTTCACACCTAAACGCAAAACAACTTCATTTATTTGCTTGGGGATGCTATTTATATCACCATGACAAGAAGATATACCTAAAAACTCAGTAGATTTATCTTCATAAATACATCCGGCATTTTCTAAACGTTTCCAAATCAACGCTGCAACTAACTCAGCCTTCTTTAACGCGTCCGGGCCGGAAATTGTTAATTGCCCAGACGCCTTATATCCAGCAAAATAGCTAATTGAAACCTTATATGTGGGTGTGGCTTCAAGGCCTTTAATATTTGACAATTTAACCCGATTTTCACCCAAATCAACTAAATCAAATGAAGTAAAGTCCACACATACATCCGGTGAGATGTAATGCGAAGGGTCTCCCATTTCATATAAAATTTGCTCAGATACAGTCTGCCTATTTACCAATCCACCAGTGCCATCATGTTTGGTAATTATAAATTCACCATTTTCGTACATTTCGATAATGGGATATCCAATATTTGCCAAATCTTCAACTTCATTCCACCGTGTATAATTACCGCCAGTACATTGTGCCCCACATTCAGTAATGTGGCCTGCAAGCGTTCCTGCAGCAATCAAATCTATTTCATTTGATTTCCATCCAAACTCATGAATTGCAGGTCCCAAGGCTAAACCTGGATCTGAAACGCGCCCAGCTAATACAATTTGGGCACCCTCATCTAATGCACGGGCAATACAAAAGCTATCGATATATACATTTGCTGAATATACTTCATCCTTAATAGAATCAAAATCTTCACCCGACTCAAGGTTTTTAAAATCTACTCCATTGGCGGTAAAATTATCCAACTCGTCATAAATATTATCCCCTTTGATAATACCAATTTTTATGTTAATTCCTTTTGCCTTAGCAATTTTAAGAAGAGCGTCTCTACATGCTTCAGGATTTACGCCACCTGCATTTGATATAACTTTAACATTTTTACTTACTAAATCAGGTAAAACTCTGTCAATCAAATCAACAAAATCACGGGCATATCCGGCTTCTGGATGCTTCAGCTTCTGACGTTGCATAATAGAGAGTGTTACTTCCGCAAGATAATCTAAAGTCAGATAATCAATTGGGCCATCATTAATTAAATTGACAGGGGCATCAATGGAATCACCCCAAAACCCTTGACCATTGGCTATCCTTATAACATTACTCATACTTGTAAAACTCCAAAATTAGGTGAAGGCATTTTTGTCTGATGATTTATAACTTTCAATGATCTGATCAATACTTGTCGTGTTTCAGCAGGATCAATAATTTCGTCCACCCACATTCTTGCTGCAGCATACCGAGGATCAGATTGAATTTCATACGTTGATTTAATATCATCATAAATTTTTTGTTTTGTAGCATCATCAACATCGCCCATCTTGGCCAACTTAATTTGCGATAATGTTTTCGCTGCTTGATCTCCACCCATTACTGCAATTTTAGCAGAAGGCCATGCAAACATGAATCTGGGATTATATGCACGTCCCGAAAGAGCATAATTTCCAGCACCATAACTACCGCCAATGACCAGGGTAATTTTAGGCACAATTGAGTTGGCAACTGCATTTACCATCTTTGCACCATCTTTTGCAATCCCACCCCATTCGGATGTTTTGCCTACCATAAAGCCATTCACATCATGAAGAAAAATTATAGGGATCCTATCTTGATTACAGTTCATGATAAAACGGGCAGCTTTGTCAGAGGAATCAGAATAGATCACTCCTCCCATTTGCATTTCGCCTGTTTCAGAACGCTGAATATTTCGCTGGTTCGCAACGATACCCACATTCATTCCACCTATTTTTGCAGTCCCGCAGACAATAGTCTTTCCATAAGAGGATTTAAATTCTTCAAAATTACTGCCATCCACAATGCGAGCAATTACTTGCAATATGTCATATTGCCCTGTTGAATCAGGATTAAAAATTTTGATTAAATCCTCTGCATGATAATCAGGTTCCAGCACTTCAGATTGACGGAAAGCTCGCTCAGAGGAAATATTAGTATGGTCTATAATTTTTCGAATTCGCTCAAGGGCGCTTATATCGTCGGGCTCGTGAAAATCCGTAGTGCCACTGATAGCACTATGTGTATTCGCACCCCCAAGAGTATCTTGATCAATCTCTTGACCGATAGCAGCCTTTACCAGTGCAGGACCAGCCAAGAACATACTGGCACCCTCTACGATTATATACTTATCGCACATTACCGGTAAATATGCACCGCCTGCAACACAAGGGCCCATTACACATGCAATCTGGGGAATCCCTAAAGCTGACATTCGTGCATTGTTATAAAAGATGCTTCCGAAATGTCCTTCATCAGGGAAAACTTGATCCTGTAGTGGCAAAAAAACGCCTGCTGAATCAACTAAATAAATTATGGGGATATTGTTTTCTAAAGCAATTTTCTGAGCACGTAATGTCTTCTTTAACGTAACTTCAAAATATGCCCCTGCTTTAACTGTAGCATCATTTGCCACAATCATACACTCCTGACCACTCACACTTCCAATACCAATCAGTGTCCCAGATGCTGCAGGAGAACCATATTCTTCATACATGCCATATGCCGCATACACTCCAAGCTCAAAAAAATCTGAGTTTGGGTCTATTAAATGCTCTATTCGTTCTCGTGCAGTTAATCGCCCCTTACCGTGTTGCTTCTCGATGGCAATCGTCCCACCACCAAGATAAATTTCTTCTTGCTCACGGCGCATCACTTCAAGTATTGCCTTAAATAAAGTTTTATTTCCTTCATTTTTTAATGAAGTTAACTCACATCCGATCTTACTCACTTAATTCTTCCCATCTACCCATTTTTTCAAATTTAATCATTCTAGACTCAATCAACTCTTCATTTGTTTTATGTTTCAACAAATCATATTCTTCTAAAACTATGTCCTTGAAAATTACGGCGGCGGCATCATAATCTAAATGCGCTCCTCCATTAGGTTCAGAAATAATTTTATCTGCGATTCCAAAATCAAATAAATCTTGGGCAGTAACCTTCATTGAATCTGCTGCTTCAGGGGCACGTGTAGCATCCCTGAAAAGGATTGAGGCACAACCCTCCGGTGAGATTACTGAATACCATGTATTTTCAAAACATAGCAGTCTATCCGCAACCCCAATACCAAGTGCCCCACCAGATGCCCCCTCGCCAACAACAATTGAGATTATGGGGGTTTGAAGACGAGCCATCTCAAATAGATTTCGTGCAATAGCTTCTGCTTGGCCACGCTCTTCTGCACCCAATCCAGGGTATGCCCCAATGGTATCAATTATGGTCAACACGGGTATCTTAAATTTCTCAGCCATTTTCATTAATCGTAGTGCCTTACGATAACCTTCTGGACGTGGCATACCAAAATTTCGATAGAGTTTATTTTTTGTACCCCTACCCTTTTCTTGGCCTATAATTATAAAAGATTGTACCCCGATTTTTCCAATCCCACCAATAATGGCGGTGTCATCACTAAAATAGCGATCACCGTGCAATTCAATCCAATCCTCAGTAACACGTTCAATATAATCACTAGAATAAGGACGCTTGGGATGTCGCGCAAGTTGAACGCGTTCCCAACGGCTCAAATTTTCGTAAATAGCTTGCTTTTTAGTAACCAACTCAGCCTCTAATTGCTTGATACCAGAGGTAACATCAACTCCCGTTTTCATGGCAGTAGAATGAAGTGATTCAATCTTTTCCTCCAACACCCTTAATGGCGCTTCAAAATCAAGTATATATTTTGACATTATACCTTTAAAATACTTTTAAATAAAATTTCTAAATCAAAAATCAACGACTGGTTCTGCAAATAGAAATGTTCAATATTTGAATCAGCAGCGTCACTAATTTCAACACCTCTTAACTGGGAGAGTCCTGTTAATCCAGGTTTAAATAACAACTCAGGATTCTTTGATGTACTATCAAGAATTTCACAGCCAACAAAACTTAAATTCCCATTTACGATTGAAATTAAATATGGCAACTCCCTCATCCATCCCACTGAAGAATCAAATTCTCTCAATGTCAATTGATTGCCATCTTCACACCAAATTTTCCGCTCACTTAAACCTGAAGTAAATCTTAAATAAATGATTAAAGGCAAAAGGAGTATAATTAGCAACGATGAAAAAAGGATATCAAAAACACGTTTGAAAATTAAGTGTATTTTATCAAAAATTGGAAATTCAAGATTAATTAATGTAATCCCAGAAAGATTTTCAACAATCCCCTTACCGATCAATAAATGTGAACCGGAAGGAACAATTTTAAAAGTTGTGTTTTGTTCACTAATATTTCTAATTAACTCAACTAACTCTTTAATAGTTAAATAACTTTCGGGTATAATCAATTCATTGATATTATTATGATTGATAATATTAGAAATATCCTCCTCATGTCCTAAGCAATTCAATGAACTATTTTCAATTGACATGCCAATATACCCAATTAAATTAAAATCTGATTCAAAAGAGTTTTTAAGAATGTTAGAAATTCGCTGAGATTCACTATTCACTCCCAAAATTGCAGCTCGACGAGTAAATAATGGAGAGCGGTGATCTATATTTACTTTTCTATATCTATATAATAAATGGATTGCTATTCTCCAACCACATGTACCGATTAAGAGAAAAAGCAATGAAAGCAATAATACTCCCCTTGAAAATGCAAACACCGATATAAAATATGTAGAGGTTGCAGAAAGAAATAGTGTGAGTATCGTCGCTATAATTGCGCGACCATAAGAAAGTAAATCTTTCCGGTAAAGGTTAACCATGAATGCTGAAAGATACCAACAGATTCCTACGTTCAAGATTAATGGTAGATGGCCCATAAATGTACGTGAAACATCACTTTCCGAATAGAATAAAGGATACCATAAAGACATTGCTATAAAAAAACTAATACCAATACTGGAGGTGTCAAATACCCTTGCAGTTATACGAGAGGATGATGATGCAAAAAATGAGACCACTTGCCTAAAATAAATTCCCGCTCTTACTAACCATTTCATAAAACGCCAAGATGGATAGGATTGCTTATACTTCTCAAAAAATATATTCATGGCTTCGTAGAAAACTATAATCATGTCATGTGGAGCTGATTTTACACTCTCTCCTTTATAATGAATCACTTCTGTAGATGGCTCATACACAACCTTAAATCCAGCCTGATGTACTCTGAAAGTATAATCCAAATCTTCACCAAACATGAAAAAACGCTCATCTAAATCTCCAACTTCTGCAATAACTTTTTTGGGAAATAGCATAAATGATCCGCTTATCGCATCAACTTGGTGTGACTTATTTTCATCCAAATAGGTAAGATTGTATTTTCCCAACCACTTACTCTTTGGGAAAAGTTTACTCAAGCCTAAAACTTTTGGTAATGCCACTAATGGAGTGGGAAAGCTTCGCTTACATGACTTCTGCAATGTACCATCTGGATTCAGTATTTTGGGCCCAATACAGCCCACTTCAGGATTTTTCTCTAAAGGAGAAATCAGCTTAATAAAAGTATCTTCTTGAACCAAAGTATCTGGATTCAAAAAACAAATATATTCACCATTTGCTAGTTTAATTCCCTGATTTACCGCCACAGAAAAACCAACATTTATTTGATTTTCAATCAATCTAATCTGAGGGAATTCACTTTTCACTAATAAACAACTTTCATCAAAGGAATGATTGTCCACAACAATCACTTCAAATTGACTGATGCCACTAGATGCTAAAATAGAATTCAAGCATTGGCGTAAATAGGACTTTACATTATAGCTAACTATAATTATTGAAAGTGTCATAGCAGTTTAAAAATCTTCTTAAGCTTCAGAAATGGAACCATATAGATGGCCTCTAAAATTATACCCCTTGACATTTTTGACTCACCTACAGTTCTATCTGAAAAAACAATAGGTATCTCTTTAATTTTAAATCCTTTTATCCAACTGATAAAATTCATTTCAATTTGAAAAGAATAACCTTCAGACTTTATTTTTGATAAGTCTATTGTCTCAAGAACTCTGCCTCTAAAACACTTAAACCCACCTGTGGCATCTTTAATAGGGAGCCCTGTAATTAATTGTGCATATAGATTTGCAGCATAGCTGAGAATTAATCTTCGTAGAGGCCAATTAACAACATTGACACCATTGACATAACGACTACCTATCACAACATCAGAATGCTCACTTTCGTCCAATAAATGAATAATATCATCTGGATTGTGAGACATGTCCGCATCAATTTGGATTATCCTATCATAACCTTTTTTCAACGCCCATTGAAAGCCGGCACAATAAGCCGTACCTAAACCTAACTTTCCAGAACGTTCAAGGATATGAACACGTTTATCTTTTGGGATTATTTTTTTCACTTCAATGGCAGTTCCATCTGGAGAATTATCATCCACAATGAGGATATCAATTCCATCATAACTGGAAAGTACTCGAGCTATCAATTCATTAATATTCTTCCTCTCATTGTATGTGGGAGATATTGCGATTGGCTTCATTTCATGCAGCCAATATTTGTTTTTTTATCATTCTCAAGCAATCATTTGTAGAAAGTGTGAGCACGTCTAATTCATTTGTGATTTTTTTTGTGGTCAGTCCACTATGAGCAGGTCTGGGAGGTGCAAATGACATTGAGTCTGAAGTAACAGGGTTTA
>JABHHG010000009.1 GCA_018671635.1 Fidelibacterota bacterium
AAATATTATTTTATAAGTTCCCATTTTTATTCTCCATACATTCATGACCATTATTAATTTCACTTAAAATAAATTTTATTGTTAGTTCATAAGGATTATCTGAACCATCAAATCCATTAATTATTTTTTTCAATGCAGGAACAATATATTCATTTAAGAAACCATCTTGATCAGACTTATCCAGGTTATCCATCACTTTGAAAATATGAGTAATATGGTCAGGAAGTTCGGATGACTCTTTAGTTTTACTTTCACTTAAAAAACCTCTCAACTTTACAAGAAAAGCACCTCGTTCATACGCTTCTCCATAAAGGTGCCATCCTAGATCTAAACTTGTTGATGGATTCATATCAAAAGTGTGTGTGTACTTCTCTTGTAAATCCTCAATTGTAGATTCTCCCACAAACTTTTTAAATTCTAAAAAAAATTTATTTGTAGAATTCATATCAAGTATAAAGCGTCTTGTAGCATTGCTTGGATATTGAAAAAGTGCATTAAAGTCCCTGTATTTCACTCTACATCCCCCTTTCAGGTTCATCTCTAAAGCCAAAACCCATTTCTTGTTTATGCTCAAGTGGATCTTTCATCATTTCAATTGCTTCTTCTCGATGCGCTGCTGGGATCACAAAACGTTCTTCAAATGTACATAGTGAGGTGAGTTTATACATTTCTTCAGCTTCTTTAGGATTACAATCAGCCGCCAACAATGATTTTTCAGCTTGCAATAAATCGACGTCTCCAACAGTAAGAGCGCGTCGGTATGCTCTAATTGCAGATTGTTTTCTCAAAACATAACGAAGATGACTCTCATTTCCACCACCAAACATCGATGCTAAATATTTAATTGGAACTCTTGCCTTATCAAAATCAGGAAAGTATTCTTCATTTAAGCTTCTTACTGAACCACCTTCTTGGGCTGACATTACAGGTAACATAGGTGGAACATAGAATAACATGGGTAATGTCCGATATTCTACATGTGGAGGTAAGGCAACTCCCCACTCTTTAACAAATTTATAAACAGGTGAATTTTGTGCGGCCTTTATTGTTGAATCTGCAATCCCATTTTTTTTAGCCTCTTTTATTACATCCTCATCGAATGGATCTAAAATCATATCACGTTGTGCATCTACCAATTCTAAATCAGGCTTTTTTGCTGTTTCTTCAATTTTAGATGCATCATATAACAAAACACCTAAATATCTAATTCTACCTACACAGGAGTGAAAACATGCTGGAGCTTGGCCCGTTTCAATTCTTGGAAAACATAAAATACATTTTTCAGACTTTCCCGTATTCCAATTGTAATAAGTTTTTTTATATGGACAAGCTGTAACACACGAACGCCATGCGCGGCACCGTTTTTGATCAATAAGAACGATACCATCTTCACCTCTTTTGTATAATGCTCCGGAGGGACAAGATGCCACGCAAGAAGGATTTATGCAATGATTACATATGCGTGGAAAATAAAACATCATCAGCCGCTCTATTGCAAACAACTGTTCTCTTTGTTCATTAGAGAGAACATCAAGATTTAGATCATTTTCAGCATAAATAGGTGAGCCTGACAAATCATCATCCCAGTTTGGGCCAGATTCAATATCAATGTAATCACCTGTAATCATTGAGACAGGTTTTGCGGTAGGTTGGTCATCTGCTTCCGGAGCATCAAACAAATTCTTATAATTGTATGCCCATGGTTCATAGTAATCATCCATTGTAGGCATATTGGGATTATGGAATATATTAGTTATAGTTTGAGATTTAGATGTGGATTTTAATTTCAGCTCTCCATCAACTAACTCCCATCCACCTCTATACTTATCTTGATCTTCCCATCGTGTAGGAAACCCAGTTCCTGGTTTAGTTTCTACATTATTCCACCACATATATTCAGTACCTTTTCTATCAGTCCAAATATTTTTACAGGCTACACTACAAGTATGACAGCCTATACATTTATCAAGATGAAAGACCATTGAAATTTGACTTCTTATATCCATTTTAAATCCTTCT
>JABHHG010000148.1 GCA_018671635.1 Fidelibacterota bacterium
ATGTGGGGGGTGAATTTATGCAGAAAGAGGATCAGGCAAGGGTGGCAACAATAGCAAAATATCAATGGAATATGAATGATTCCACACTGCCATTTTTAGATGAAAAAGAAGTGGAAAATCTTCAAATCGCAAAGGGGACACTTCTTCCCGAAGAAAGACAGGTTATCCAGGATCATATTACAATTACCATTGATATGCTGGAAAAACTACCCTATCCGAAAAACCTGCGGAATATACCTGAATTCGCGGGTGGTCACCACGAAAAGCTGGATGGCACAGGCTATCCAAAGGGGTTGACTGCAAATGAGATGAGTATACAGGCAAAAATAATGGCTATTGCAGATATTTATGAAGCGCTTACAGCAGCTGATAGGCCTTATAAAGATGGAAAAAAATTATCGAAGGCCATGCAGATTATGCATTTCATGAAAAAAGATGCGGAAATTGATCCAGATTTATTTGAAATTTTTGTGAAAGAAAAAGTATATCAGAAATATGCAGATAAATATCTTGGGTTCAATCAACTGGATGAAGTTGATGAAGTGGCTTTACTAGCATAACATGGGGATATTAAAATATTGCATCATTTATGCAAAGCCTATAGTATTGACTACATTAACATTGGAGGATGTGAGTAATGAAATATGTTTGATAAATATAATATTGGCAACTAAAGGTGGTGAGGCCCATTGGTATGCAGTCACTTTAACTGAAGGTGCTAGCGATATCCGCCGGGACGGAACTTTTGAAATTGTGTAGAATTAATCAAGTATGACAAAAAAACACGATAGACAGCATCAAATAGCTCTTATTGTAGAGGGCGGTGGGTTTAAAAGCGGCTTTACTGCCGGTGTACTAGATAGCTTTATCATTAATGGATTTAACCCCTTTCATCTCAATCTTGGTGTTTCCGGTGGAGCTATGAATCTTACATCTTATATTTCCCGGCAGTATAAACGCAACATCAATATTATTTCGGCCATGAGTAAAAAGACCAATTTTATCAGTATAGTCCGTTTTCTCAAAGGCGGTAATTATATGGAATTAAAATACTTGCTTGAAGTTACATCAAAGCAATATCCTTTTGATATTGATGCCGCAAGTAAACATCTTAAAGATGCTGACTGTAGAGTGGTGGTTACAAACTATCTAAATGGGAACTCTGCATATTTATCCGTAAAAAAATATGGCTGGTTGAAAACTATGGAGGCCACAGGATCACTTCCGATGGCAACCCGGGGATATTGCAAAATAGCCGGCAGGAAGTATATTGATGGAGGTCTGTCAGATCCTCTGCCGGTAAAAAGGGTGTACGATTGGGGCTACCGAAATATTGTTTTATTGCGTACTCATACAAATAATATGAAGCCTGATTGGAATCTTGAAACCCTGTATGCACCGCTTTTTTACAGGGATAACCCTAAACTGCAGAAACTTATTATGCGTAATGATAAAATATACTCACGAGAACAGAAATATATTTCCAATCCTCCAAAAGATTTGAAGCTTATTCAGGTGGCTCCGGAAAGTGAATTAGAGTGTGGTGTTATTTCAAACAATCTGAAAGATATTCAGATGGATTATCGCTATGGATTGGAGCTGGGGCTAGATGCACTTCCAAAACTGCAGACTTTATCTGCTGACTTGGCATATTGAAGGGTAAATAGTTTTTTGTTTTTATCTATAACAGTAGGCTTCTCCTCCTCTTTTGTGAGTTATGTCTGCTGCTATTTCCTTTTTATTGAGGGTAAAAATATTAAAGAATATAGAAAATGGATTAGTTAATAATGCAAAATATTATTAAAAATATTAAAACCTTAAAAAATAAAAGAAATGCAGTTATTCTTGCGCATTTTTACCAAGACCCTGATATTCAAGACATTGCAGATTTTATGGGTGATAGCTTAACGTTGGCACAATATGCCAGAAAAACAGATGCAGATGTAATCTTATTTTGTGGTGTTCATTTTATGTGTGAAACGGCAAAAATTTTGAATCCTGAAAAAATAGTAATTTTACCAGATTTAGATGCAGGGTGTTCATTGGCTGATAGTGCTAACAAACAAGAGTTCAGAGAATGGATTCAATCACATCCAAACCATACAGTCATTAGCTATATTAATTGTTCTGCTGATGTTAAGGCAATGTCCGATATTATTTGCACTTCTTCAAATGCTGAAAAAATTATAAATAGTTTTCCTAAAGATGAAAAAATAATTTTTGCGCCAGATAAATTGTTAGGAGGGTACTTAAATAGAAAAACTGGTCGTGATATGCTTTTATGGAATGGCACTTGTCAGGTGCATGAGATTTTCTCTGAAGAAGCGTTGGCTGAGTTAATTATTAAATATCCTAAAGGTAAATTATTAGCACACCCCGAATGCGGGGAAAATATTTTATTATACGCTCATCATATTGGTTCAACTACAAGTATCATAAATTATGTTCAAGAGAGTCAGGATGAGGTATTTATCATCGCTACTGAACCAGGGGTGATACATCAAATGCAAAAGCAAAATCCTGAAAAAATATTTATTCCCTTGCCATCAAATGATGGATGTGCTTGCAATGAATGTCCACATATGCGTTTAAATTCATTAGAGAAAGTGATGGTTGCTTTAGAAAGATTATCTCCTCAAATTCACATGAGTGAAGAAAAGAGGTTAGCGGCACTAAAACCATTAGAAAGGATGTTGGAATTCAGTTGATAGAATATACTCAATTTACAAAATTAGATTCAGAATATTTATTAGATAGCGATCAATATTTCCTTGATGGAGATATTCCTTGGGAGTTGATAAGTTGAGAAAAAAATATACAGAGGTTCTGGTAATTGGTGCTGGACTTTCTGGTGCAACTGCAGCGCTTACTGCTGCAGATGAAGGTAAAAAAGTTACCATTTTAACAAAGACTAATGAGCTAAAAAGTGGAAACACCCCCCATGCACAAGGTGGAATTGTTTATAAAGGATTAAATGATTCACCCGTAAAATTAAAAGAGGATATAATTAATGCTGGTGCTGGTCATTGTTG
>JABHHG010000139.1 GCA_018671635.1 Fidelibacterota bacterium
CGATATAATTGGCTTTCTTTTGTAAGAATACCTCCGTTTTGTGCAATGGCGCGATTCAAGTCATAGGCTTGATCCCAATAGCTAAAAAGGAAGTTTTCAGATTGCATTCTGTATTCACCTCTAAAATTAATAGGACCTAATTTAGTAAAGAGACCAATTGGCACTGCACCCCATCCTAACTCTGCATCTTCAGTTTTCAATGTATCTGTCTCACCAATGAGTTTTCCAACTTGTGAATAAATATAGGTTCTCTTAGATAACTTTAGTACTAAATCAAGTGAGAGTGCTGAAACGGGATTTTTATCAGAGTCTCCTAATGGGGTAAATGTATTGTGATCTGAATTATCAGTTAAATACCAATTAGAAAAATTAATAGTATCACCTTTAAGATCTAAATATTTAATTTGCCAACTATCATAATCCACTAATGCTTCACTAAATTGATTTTCATCATCTGGAAAATGATCAAAGTAATCGGGATAATCATCTCCGTCACGATTGCTTAATCCCTGATTTTGGTCCAAATCAGTTACGTAAGAAAGTCCTAAAGATAGTCGAGGGAATGGATCATATGAGAGTCTAGTGGCAAGTACACCCGGTGATGACTTTTTAAAATTACTGTGAATCAATTCTACACCAAACTGTTTCATGAATTTCATTTTAAAGTCTAATCCAACACGGCGAACTTGTGGGTATTCCATTATATTTGAATAATTATTTACCAAAATCCCTTGACCTAAAGTAGCATTGGGCAGTGCTCCCACTTTAAAATATAAATTGTCACCGGGTTTACCCCAACGCAGATAATAAATTTTATCCACTAACGTAGAAAATGCATTCCCATCTTTGAAATCCCAATTTCCAGGGTATATACCTTCATCATTAAAATATACATAGAGGTCAAGCCCTACACCCATTTTCCCAATTGGGATTTCAGGACGAATTGCAACCTGATTATAAATTTTGCCATCCATCGTAACTGAACCCATGCTAGCAGAGGTAGAAGCACCTTCTTTTTCTTCTGCAAAACTCAGTGTTACCAATGAAATGAATAGGATGAATTTTAATAACTTCATATAGCCTCCTTTTTTGATCTTTAATGAACCCTCAAATTTATTCGTTTTTTCAGTCTTACTCCAACGTGATTCTCTGAATAATTAATAGTAATTCTTCTTGTAAAAAAAGAACGCCCAGATATTCTCTGAGCGCTCAATAATTAGAGGTGAACCAATGCTTTATTCAGCATCTAAGCCCATAAAAGCCTTTACTTTACCTTCTATTTCAGCACGTACTTTTTCGTTTTCTGTTAAGAAAACTTTTGTTTTTTCTCGTCCTTGGCCGATTTTACTGTCACCATATGAGAACCATGCACCCATTTTTTTCACTATTTCAGCTTTTACGGCTAAATCTAACAAATCACCAACTAATGATATTCCTTCACCATACATGATATCGAATTCAGTTATTTTGAATGGAGGTGCCACTTTGTTCTTTACTACTTTAACTTTTGTTCGATTACCTACAACTTGATCACCATCTTTTATCTGTGCTATTCTACGGATATCAAGTCTCAATGATGAATAAAATTTCAATGCATTACCACCAGTGGTCACTTCAGGATTCCCAAACATGACACCAATTTTCTGACGAAGTTGATTGATGAAAATTACACTGGTTTTAGATTTGGCAACCGTGCCTGTTAACTTCCGGAGTGCTTGTGACATGAGTCTAGCTTGAAGTCCCATATGAGAATCACCCATATTTCCATCTAATTCAGCCTTAGGAACTAATGCTGCAACGGAGTCAATTACGATCACATCTAATGCGCCACTTCTAACCAATGTTTCAGTAATTTCTAAAGCTTGTTCACCTGTGTCTGGTTGTGAGATAAGTAAATTATCAATATCAACACCCAATTTTTGAGCATAATAAGGATCAAGTGCATGTTCTGCATCAATAAAGGCTGCAAATCCACCCGCCTTTTGTGCTTCAGCAACAATATGTAGTGTGAGAGTCGTTTTACCAGAAGATTCGGGACCATATATTTCAATGACTCTCCCACGGGGAACCCCACCAATACCAATGGCCGCATCTAAAGAAATTGAGCCTGTAGAAATCGCTCCAATTTTCACTTTATTGCCATCACCCATGCGCATTATTGCACCTTTACCAAATTCTTTTTCGATTTGGCCAATGGCCAAATCGAGTGTTTTATCTTTTTGCTGATTATCCATGTGAAATCTCCAATTTTAACTTAATGGGAACTCTGCTAGTATTTTGTATCTTGGGCCATCAGGCGTCAAGCGACTTTCGTATAAATTAACTATATTTATAGGAATTTCTATTGGTGAATATACAGCATTCAAAAAAGTAGATACATCAATTTTTGTACTTTTTTTTGCAGAATTAATTCGACCAATGGTAATATGTGGAACAAACTTTTCTTCTCTTTGCGTTTCTTTATAGTCAAATGACAGCTCATCTATGATACTTTGAGTATCAG
>JABHHG010000098.1 GCA_018671635.1 Fidelibacterota bacterium
CTTCCTTTTTCTTTTTTTACTTTATCAACAATTCCAAAATACAATATTGATTTAGAATAATTAATAAGATTAGAAACACTTTCACCGACCGTTTTATTAAGGTTAATTGTTGGTTTCTTTTCAAGCCAATCAGGACCTATAGAATGAAAACGCTCAGTACCTATACGACCATAACCAAGAGCCATTGAAATTGTGTTATCTTGTTGTCCTGGCTGAATGAAAACTGGGAGTGTTACTGAACCCATTTTTGTTTGAACATTAATCAAATCTCCATTATTCAACTTGTTTTTATCAGCAAATTGGTCAGAAATAGAAGCATAATTGTCCCAAGTGATTTTAGTAATGGGATTTGGTAATTCTTGCAACCATGGATTTTCGGCGTGTCTACCCATTGCAAGATGTGGTGTTTGATAAAGAGAAAATTCAATATTTGATTTCTCAATCTTCAATTTAGGGCGACTATCCATAAATGCTTTCAAAGGAACTTTAAATGGTTTAATTCGTGCAAATCCATCATGAACTAGCTTGTTCCAAAATTTTGAAAATGAAAGAGTGGTGCCTATTCGCGATTTATATTGTTGCTTCCAATAATTTCGTACTAAATCTCTTTCGCCAGCTTTAGCACCACTCCAAACAGAAAGTGATTTTCTGAATGAACGAGTATCCCCTAATGATTGTACTACCGGTTGTGTCATTGACAATAATCCGGAGATTAATTCACTATCATTCCAAGATTCCAAATCATGTGGTGCTGGTACTACATATTTACAAATATTACTTGTTTCATTATTATAATTTGAAATTGAAACATTCAATTTAACTTTTTTAATACTTTCAGATAACTGGATTCCTTGAGGCAATGTATAAATAGGGTTTGAATTAAATATTATTATTCCACCTATCTTACTGTTATCAATGTCATCTAAAAAATTATTGAGCGCAATGTCAGAGCCAGAGTATTGTAAGCTAGGCCTACGATGGTCAATAGTTTTATTAATATTATTTAATTTTTGATTTATTCTATTTATTAACACTTGAACATCTATATCATTAACACCGCAAACAACTAAAGATTTACCTTTATTGTGTAGCAACGATTTGGCCACTTTATTTACTAATTTGTCATCGGAACTTTCACCTTGAATAGTTGCATCTAATTTTTCAATGAACTTCAAAATTCCTGAAGGAGAAAGCACAATTCTTTCATCTGCCTTTGCCCCTGTTAATGAAAGATGAGACTCAATCTGGAATAATTTTGAAATCTTTTCAGAAGTTAGATTTCTATTTTTCTGAAAATCTTTAGTAAATTGTGTAGGTGAAATCCAAGAACCTAAAAAATCAGCATCAATACTTACTATCACATTTGCTTTATCAAAGTGATATTGAGGTAATAATCTTTTACTATAGTTTTTCTCGTGTGCATCCAATATGGCAGAATAGGAATAATCATCAATTTGAATATGTCTGACATCACCAAATTTCTTCTTAAATAATTTTATTTGATGGTATGTGGATGGACTCGATATTGTATTTGAAAGAATAACAATCTCTTTTGATGATTCTTTAATTTCATTTAGTTCATTAATTATTTCATTATCAATTTTCTCCCAACTGCAAGATTTACCCGATATTTCAGGTTTCAATATCCTTTTGGAATCATATAAGCCCAATAGACTCGCTTGGCATTGAGAGCATAATCCACCTTGGTTAATAGGGTGAGATGGGTTTCCTTCAAGTTTTATTGGACGGCCATCTCTATTTTTCACATGTACAGCACATCCAGAATCACATGCAAAACTCGTTGAAGCATACCACAGAGCTTTACCTGGCAGTACTTCTTCAGGCTGAATAAGAAATGGTATTGCTTTTTTTACAGGTGCCTTACTACATGCAACCATTAGTGCTCCAAATGAAAAGCCTACTGTTTTCAGAAAACTTTTACGTGTAACTCCATTTCTAGGTTGAACTGTCTCCAGTTTAGGTAAATCTGAATTATTGCAACTATCATTTGCGCAATTATCTTCTATATTTGAATAATATTTTTTTTCTACGGTCATATTAGTAATGGCAAGTTGCACAATCTTGCAACTGTAATTTCCTTTGTTTAGTATTATTTAATGATGAATGATCTTCTCTGTGACAGTCTAAACACCAACCCATTGATAGATCATTTTTCTGTTTTACTCGATTCATACTCTCCACATTCCCATGGCACTTAGTACATGCAATACCTGCATTAGCATGAGGCTTATGGCTAAAATAAACGTATTCAGGAAGATTGTGAACTTTTATCCATTCTATATTTTTTTGATTTTCTTTACCCAATTTTGCTGATTCAAATGCAGAGTAAATTTTTTGAATTTCAACACTCACTTGCTGTTTACTCTGGTCATTTTCAGCAAGTTTTATTTCATTCAAAGTATTGCTCACATATTTATGGCAATTCATGCATACATTTGCTGGTGGAATTCCCGCATGCCTACTATCTTCTGCACCAAAATGACAATACAAACATGAAATCTCCATCTCACCGGCATGGAGCTGATGAGAAAATGAAATAGGCTGTTCTGGTTCATAATCTTTAAAATTCCCGGGCAGGTGCATATTTGAATTTTTAATAGATATGGTAAATCCAATAATTACAACAAGTATTGCAATATATTTAATCTGCCTATTTATCAGTATATCATTTTTCAAGAATATCTCTCGTTAGATTTTCTTCTAACTTAACTGCTTTGGGGAAAAGAATATTATTTTCAAGATGTATATGCAGAATTATATCATCACTCATTTCTTGTAAATTTGAAAATGCCGCTTTATATGTATTACAAGCATCTACTGGGACTGAATAATTATTAGATATTTTTTTTATTGATTTCAACATATCGCCAGCTTTGTCATGCTCCATCATCATTACTCTAATAGGATTGGATACAAATTGCCTGAAACTATTTGAACTAATTTCACCCTTCTCTATTTTCACCAAATTCATAATATATGGGAATAATACTTTTTCTTCTTTCA
>JABHHG010000134.1 GCA_018671635.1 Fidelibacterota bacterium
AACATCTAATAAATCAATATGCTCCCAAGCAAATCTTAATAATGAGTCTGGTTGTTCTGGTGGTGCAAAAACTTGATATGGAAGTCGATAGAAAATATCAGTGGTATCGTTACTCGCATCAATATCAAAATAAAAGGTTGTGGTATCTTTTGCATAATCAAATATCCGTGGATGGATCTTAAATGGTTTAGGAATATCATTTATCTGACGTACCCAAATAGTAAAAGTTTTATCAACGGAAATACTATCACCTCCATATTCTATTCCCCCATCATCAGATAGATTCACTGTAAATACTGCTTTTCCATTATATTCAGGATTAATAGTATATTCAATTTCTCCTGATTCTTCATCTATTTTAGGAAATTCACTAAAAATAGTTGCATCAGATTCACTTGATGTTATATTAAATGTTAATATATCAGCAGCTTCATCAATAGGACCTTTACTAATATCGGTGGTCCAACTGGAAACTGATTTTAAAAGTCCACTACTATTCTCGAAACCATCTTCATTAATTTCTAAATCACTATTTGGACCTAATACAAATGAAGGCGCATCATTTACAGCTTCCACATAAATATTAAATGTCTGTTGCTCACTCTCATCCACACCACCAAATTCGGTGCCTCCATTATCTTTCAATGTCAATGCAATTTCAACCTCACCATTTAAATCATCTGCAATTTGATAAGTCAATACTCCAGTATTTCCATCAACTATAGGATAAGTTTCAAAGAACCCATCATTATCCGTGGTGATACTAAAAGTCAACTCTTGGGGAGTTTCATCTGCTGGACCTCGACTAATATTAGTCGCCCATGGTTTAGAAATTAATCCCGCATCTTCTAAAATAGGTTCATCTTCACCTTTTACAAAACTGGGTACATCATTAACAGAAGTGATATTTAAGGTGAAATTTTGAGTATAGTTATCAATACCATCGAGCGCTACTCCTCCATTATCTGTTGCAGTAATTGTAAATTCAGTAATACTATACAAATTAGCTACGCTTTGGATGGTTACTTCGCCTGTTTCCGCATTTATTGAAATATCTGCTGTGGAAATACTTTCTGGTGAAATAATGTATTCTACTTCTTGTCCAGTTTCATCAGTTGGAATTAACCCAAGGGAAACTAACACCTGCTGAGTCGCAAAATCTTCATACACATCAACAGAGCTTATAACTTCATTTATTGAATTGGTCAATTCAAAAATTGGAGCATCATTTACTGGGTTTATTACAATTATTACTCGTGCAGGTGATGAAGCGCTCTCACCGTCAGAAATTGTATAGGTAAATTGATCAATTTCAATATTATCGGTAATATTCAAATTGATTTCATTTTTATTAGTATCAGGAGTATATGTAAAGGAGCCATCGTCATTTAGAGATAAATCACCAAATGAAACTGGCGATGCTAAACTCACAACCAATGGATCTCCATCCCGGTCACAATCAGAATCATATTCATCACCAAAACGAATACACACATCCCCTTGATTCCATCCTTTTAATAAACCTAACTCAAAATCAATGATTAAGGTCAAATCTTCATTTATGGAATAGTTGTCATCTACGGCAACAGGTGGTGTATTTAAAATTTCAGAGAATTCAGAATGCTCAGTAGTTGATAAGCCTTCATGATTATCTCGTGGCCCATCATCACTGGCTATAATTTTAACCCTCAAAAATTTATGGAAATCCTCCTGTGTAACTTCATATTCATTAAATACAGCATCTGAGATATATTCTATATTTGTTTCATTAATATCATCAGCACGTTGCCACCTATATTCATACGTAATTTCAGAAGTACCACTAAATAATGTGTCTAAGTCATCATTCCAAACCCCATTTGAAACCGTCAATAGTGAATCAATATATGCGTTTCCACCTATAATCGGCAGTTCAACATTAACGGGTGGGTCATTAATTGCATTTACTATATATGTGAAATTCTGCTCAAATATCTCAGCGCCGCCATTTTCAGTTCCACTTCCATCATTTGCCACAATTGTAAATACAGCCTGGCCATTTCCATTTGCTATAGGATTTATAGTTACATTTCCAGTGGCTGATTCAATTTGTAAATTCGCGAATAGCGCTCCATTCTCATTAACTGCTTCAAGGCTGGATAATGAATATTGAACGCTTTGATTACCTTCATCATTTGGAGGGATTTCAGGCGTTACTATAATTTCAGCAACTGAAAAATCATCTTCTGCTAATTCCCCAAGCTCATCAATTCCAAATGTGGGTGCGTCATTTACCGCCAACACTTCAATTTCAAAAAATTGCTGACTAGTTTGATTCACCCCCCCATTATCTGTACCCCCATCATCAGAAAGTGTAAAGTATACAAGTGATGAGCCATTGATATCTTCATTAATTAAATATGTAAGGGTGCCTGTTGCATCAATTGAAGGAGTTTCAGCAAATAACGATGCATTGGTAACATCTATTAAATTAAAAGTTAACACTTGTGTCACTTCTGGGTCACCATCATCTATGGCTGTTACATAATTAAGCACATTTTGTGATCCAGCATCTTCTAAAACTTCTATACCTTTTCCTATAGTCCATTGTGGAATATCATTAACCGGAGTTACATTGATAATTAAAGTAATCTCAGCGCTAGAATTTGAATTGGGAGAAATCGAAGATCCATCATCTAATAATGAAATTATTAACTCGGCAACCCCACTTTTATTATCATCAAGCGTAAAGGTTATTTTTCCATTTTCATCAATCGTTGGTAGAATGGTAAATAATAATGAATTATCGTTACTAATAATAGAAAATGATAACGTTTGTACTAATTCAGCGTCACCATCGTCAATATTTGTCGCCCATGAAAACTCTGAATATTCCCCGGAATCTTCTAATACAGTTATGGTATCTCCAGGAGTAAAAGTTGGGCTATCATTAATTGGTATAATATTTAAATTAAATTGACTAAGTTCCGTTTCATCAACACCCTCATTCTCTAAGCCTCCATTATCTTTTAGAGAAATGGTCACATCTGAATTCCCATTTAGATTATCATAAACAGCAAAAGATAGTGTTCCTGAAACCGGATCTACCGTTGGTTGAACTTCAAATAAATCAGGGTTTAAGGCCGTTAATGTAAATTCTAATGCTTGCGTTGCTTCTGGATCTCCATCTGAGATATTACTGGCCCAAGCAAACATATCAACATTTCCTAAATTTTCAGATGATTCTACATTACCGCCTGAAGTAAAAATAGGAATATCATTTACTGGGCTTACTGTAATTGTTACGATAGCATTGTCATTTCCATACAATGCCCCATCATAAATCTTATATTCAAATTGATCTACCCCATTAAAGTTTTCATTGGGTGTATATACGAAAGAACCATTTAAATTTAAATTTACTTCTCCATTTTCAGGATAAACTACCACCTCCGCACTAATTGCATCATCATCGGGATCTGAATCATTGACCAGTATTCCAGGTGCATCCTCAGTTAAAACCGTATCTTCATAAATATTATAACCAATATTTTGTGGAATTGGCGCTGAATTATCAACATAATGGAATTCTGAAAATGCAATGGTTGATTGTTGTGATGGCAACCCAACGCCATCGTCTGTTGCAGTAACCTCTATTCTAATATATTTTTGTGCATCAATATTCTTAATTTCATATGTTTCTAAATTTTCTCCAATAATATCAACCCAATCTTCTTCTAAAATTTGACACTCACTCGAATCTCCACATGAATTCCCAGTTAAGAAGCTTCCATCTTCACCATTACATTCATTATAATAGAGACCATCAGTGCAGTTAATTGAATTACGTTGCCATTGATATGAGAATGTAATATTGGCAGCGGTTAAACTGATATCAGTATCAATTTTATCATTCCAACTTCCTGGTGATGCTGTAATTTCGGTGCCTACTACAGAAATTTGAGGAGGTGCCTCTTCATCATTGTTTAATTGATTAACTGGTGGGTCGTTCACTGCATTCAAATACACTCCCATTTTAACTTCTTGTAGAAGAATA
>JABHHG010000129.1 GCA_018671635.1 Fidelibacterota bacterium
AGGGTTCCCGAAAAATAGTCAATACTATAGTCAATCCCTTTTTCTAATCGACGACCGTTTAAAGTTACCGATTCACTGCCTTCAACAATCATAAACCCTAAAGTCATTGACGACCCTCGTGAAGAATGATTTACCTTTATTGAAAATTGATGGTCACTGGTAATATCGGACTGATTTGTAGAATAATACATACTGGGGCCATCATCTAAATCATCTACGAAATCATTATCCGCATCATTAAGTTGTGGATCTAAAATATCCTTCACTTCTTCCGCACTATTCCCCCATTGTGCTGTTGAGTCATAAGCAAATGGAAGATGCATGGGTAAAAATAATTCACCATATTTAAGATTTATTAAACTTCCATATAAATCAATTTTATTATCACCCCCTTCTATAAATTGATTATTCTCATTTTCTGAATCTAAACTAAATACATTTAAAAATGAACGTCCTGTTATTTGACTATGTGTATCTTCTTGGCTACTACCTCGATCATGCACAATAGAAATTTCCAATCCTGAAGGATCAATATTTGATGCACCCAATGAATATACATTTTTAAACATGAGCGGCCACGTTTTTGAATTTGCTGTAGTGGAACTCCCATCTTTAATTAATTTTAATCGCATCTGAGGAAGTTGGTACCCATCTATACCGTTCCCTTCAGTGTAATCATCATCAATAATGGATGACGAATCACAGCCTATTTCGAGATTACAAAAATCATAAGAATAATTTATATCTGTATTTGTAAACCCCCATTGAACTGATGGCGAAAATATTAAAGAGTCTGGGTCATATTCTGCGATTGTGTATGCAATACCTACTGCCTCATTACTACTGATTGAGTTAAATCGAATTGTGCCCAAGAGTGCATTAATTTCATAATCCTGACCTTGGGTGAGTAATTTCCAACTTCCTGATTCGCTATAGCTACTTTCATTAAACGGATCAATGTAAGCAATCCCAGCTGGGACTACTCCTACCTCCATACTGAATACACGCTTATACACTTCATATTCACCAATTACATAAGTGTTATCAAATTCATGTCGATTTTGGTCGTCTAATGGATAAAACTGATTCTTAAATTGTTCATTAATAAAAAAGTATCTATCTTTGATGAAGTTATAGTCATTTATATTTGTGCTAGTTGATGTTTCACCACCCGACATACTTTTGGCGGCTTTTCGTACTTGCTCCCGAGACAGAATAGTCTGTATTGCAAGGGGGCCCAATTTATACTCAGCTTTCAGTCCAAATAAGCCTTCACTCTTACCACTTCCCACACTCACAAATTTTGTGGAGGGTAGATTTAAACTAATATTCCCCGCTTCTGCCTTTTGGAAAATATCATTTTTCTCCCCCTTATATTTGAGGAACATATTATTTTCCCAATCAAAATCAGCCTCAGAATCTTGTTCAACTTCTATTGTCCACCGATCGCCTATAGTACCTTCAATATCAAATTTCTGGGTTTGCTCAATATCTAAATCCCATGATTTATTTTGATTCATATTGGTATTGACTTGCTCTTTATCTTCAAAGATTATTTGACCGTCAACCGTAATATTGCCTTTTATTTTGAGGGCAACATTAGTGCCTGCAACACTGGCATTTACCAAATCAATTGACTTCCCTGAGCTGCCGCCCCGATTTTTCTTCGTCAAAGTTTTCTTAATTTTTTTCTGAAGTTCAGTAATATAATTTTGTCGTAATTGACGTTTTTTATACCATTCAATTGAAGACACCATAGGGATGAGTACATCCTGCCCACTATATCGTTGAAAAAGTATAAACGTACCATCAATAAGACCCGTTTCTTTCCCCGATTTTAATTTGGTAACCCGTTTAGTAGCATCCCAAAAATGATGGTTCCAATTTTCGTCAGATGTTTTAAAGGATAATGTTTTAGGGCGAATATGTTCAATATCATTTACTTCAGGAAGGAAATCCCAATATTGGATCGTTCGTTCAAAATTGACGTAAGAATCCTGCTCTGCAGAAAGAATAGAACATCCAGCTACAAAATATAATAAATACCGCACAGCGAACTGAATAAATCCAGCTCTCATCCGTTTATCGATTTTCGACACAACGGTAGCAATAAATCGCTAGGCATTCTCCTGAATTTGGGGATGGTTTAAATAGGAATGCAGAATTCCCTTGAGATTGCGGAGGGCAATCCCACGGTGAGAAATCTGGTTTTTTTCTTGTATTGTCATTTCAGCAAATGTTTTCTCTTGTTCAGGTATGTAAAATACAGGGTCATATCCAAACCCTCCAACACCTTTCGGCGTCTCGGTGATCTGTCCTTTTACGATGCCATTGGCCATGAGTTCCGTATCATTATTCAAAAATACCATTGATGTTTGAAATTGAGCCCCTCTATTTTGAGCAAGTATATCCTTCATTTCATCTAATAATTTATTCACGTTATCAGAATATGTGGCGTGTTCTCCAGCATATCTGGCAGAGTATACCCCCGGCGCGCCATCAAGTGCATCAACCAATAAACCCGTATCATCTGAAATTGCAGGAATCCCCGTAATGTCAAATACAGCTTTTGCTTTTATTTTGGCATTTTCAACAAGGGTGTGACCATCTTCAATAATTTCCCCTACTTGAGGAAAATCTTCCAATGAGAGAATTTCTATATTCAGGTCTGCCAATGCCGCCATCATTTCGTTGCGTTTATCTGCATTATGTGTAGCTAAAATAATCTTCATAATCGGTGAGTAATTTACATGAGTAATGCCTAAAACAAGGAAATGTAAAATTAGCCTATTTTTTTCATGTTTGATATTTCAAAAGGTCTGTAAATTTGCGGATTGGCAGTCGGGGAAACCTGACTGTTTTACCTCTGGCCTGGTAGCTCAGGGGTAGAGCAGAGGACTGAAAATCTTTGTGTATCACCCTTTACTAACTTCCTAAATCCTTCTAACTTCAATAATATAAGACACTTACAGAGATTGGTATTTTTTCGAAATGTCAAAATACCTTGTTACAAAATGTGTTACAAAATAACCTCAAAATGTGTGTGTCTCCGACATGACTTTTACCCTTTTTTCAGTTTTTACAAACTTGTTACAATGTTACAACAAAGTAATACTGAACATTATTTAAAACAAATCAGGGAGAAGTAATGATAATTGGCTATAGTAGAATTTCGACTCAACGACAATCAGAAGGAACATCGTTAGATAATCAAAAACAAAAGATTACTGAATATTGTAATCTGCATGACTTACAACTTACTAATGTATTTTCTGAAATAGATAGTGGTGGTAATGATGATAGAAAAGTTTTAGGGTATATAAAAGAACTCATAAGAACTGATATTATTAAAACTCTGATATGTTGGAAGGTTGATAGGCTTGGACGGACGATGTTATCCTCACTTCAATTTATTGAGTTATGTAAGAACCACAGCGTTAGAGTAATAACCATTTCTGATAGTATTGATA
>JABHHG010000135.1 GCA_018671635.1 Fidelibacterota bacterium
ATTGGTGGAAGTATGGGCTCAGTTGTAGGCGAAAAAATTGCACGTGCTATCGATAAAGCCCGTGAACTAAAATGTCCAATTCTCATTATCACAGCTTCAGGTGGTGCCCGAATGCAAGAGGGCGCATACAGTTTAATGCAAATGGCAAAAATTAGTGCTAAACTGGCACAATTCTCCGATGAAGGTGGATTATATGTTACATTACTGACGGACCCAACAACGGGTGGAACAACGGCCAGTTTTGCAATGTTAGGTGATATCATTTTGGCGGAGCCAAATGCGCTTATCGGTTTTGCTGGTGCAAGAGTAATTAAGCAGACAATTGGGGAAGACCTCCCCGAGGGATTTCAACGAGCAGAATTTTTACTGGAAAAGGGATTTGTAGATAACATTGTTGATCGAAGTAATCTGAAATCTACACTTATTAAAATTTTCACATTTTTTGGATTTGGAAACACCCTTTAAATGGTACATGATCAGTCGATAGCCGTAATAGATTTTGGGTCTCAATATACACAATTAATTGCTCGACGAATCCGTGAGTTAAATGTATTTTCTGAAATTCTCCCCTTTAGCATTACATTGGATGAATTGAAAGCAAAACATGTGAAGGCAATTATTTTTTCGGGCGGGCCATCCAGTGTTTATGATGAAAATGCACCAAAAATTTCTGAAGATATTCTCAATTCTGGAATCCCTATTTTAGGCATTTGCTATGGATTGCAACTTTTGATGCAACATTCTGGAGGCAATGTACATTCTACGGGAAAAGGTGAATACGGATTTGCACAAATTTTACCCGACTCCTCAAATGTATTATTTAAAGATTTCCCCACAGAATCACAAGTATGGATGAGTCATGGTGATGAAGTAGAAAATCTTCCCGAGGGATGGGAAGTTTTATCCAAATCAACGAATGATGTTGTGGCTGCAGTACAGAAAACCAATCATTCTATTTATGGCGTACAATTTCATCCTGAAGTGGTGCATTCGCTTCATGGCAAAGAGTTGCTCTCCAATTTCCTTTTTGATATTTCCGGATGTGAACCCAATTGGACGCCTGCAAATTTCGTGGCAGATGCGATAAAAATCATAAAAGAAAAAGTGGGCGATAAAAAGGTGATTTGTGGACTCAGCGGTGGCGTAGATTCATCGGTAGTAGCCACCCTTTTACACCGAGCCATTGGAGAACAATCTCAATGTGTGTTTATTGATCATGGTTTACTACGAAAAAATGAAGCTGAACAGGTGATGACCACCTTGAAAGATGGTCTTGGTTTAAACATTAATAAATTTGAGCACAGTGAAAAGTTTTTATCTAAACTTGAAGGGGTAAAAGACCCTGAGCGTAAGCGTAAAATTATTGGAGAACAGTTTATTCGTTCTTTCGAAGCGGCCACTACAACCTTAGGGGAATCCCAGTTTTTAGCCCAGGGAACATTATACCCTGATGTGATTGAATCTGGAGGTAGCGCGTTAGGTCCGGCAGTGACAATTAAATCTCACCATAATGTGGGTGGCTTACCTGATGATATTGAATTTGAGTTGATTGAACCCATACGTGAGTTGTTTAAGGATGAGGTTCGAAAAGTAGGTAAAGAATTAGGCCTCCCAGATTTTGTGGTGAATCGTCATCCTTTTCCAGGTCCGGGACTTGCAGTTAGAATATTAGGTGAAATTACCCCAGAACGAATTGAAATTTTACAAAATGCCGATGACATTTTCATCAGCATCTTACATGAACGTGGGGAATATAATAAAATTTGGCAAGCATTTGCAGTATTGATTCCAACTAAAACGGTTGGCGTGATGGGTGATGCTCGAACTTACGAAAATTTATTAGGCCTTCGTGCCGTTACAAGCATGGACGGTATGACCGCTGACTGGTATAATATGCCCTATGATGTGTTAAATGAATGCTCCAGTAGAATAGTAAATGAGGTAAAAGGTGTAAATCGTGTGGTTTATGATATTACGGCTAAACCTCCTGGCACTATCGAATGGGAGTAAAAACAGTTATTAGTTGTTAGTGATTAATTATAATGAAAGATAGTATACTCAAAGATAAAAATCTCGATTTTGCAATTAGAGTTGTTAAGCTATGTAGATATCTTTCAAGCGAGAAAAAAGAATTTGTAATCGGTAATCAATTATTGGAGTCTGGAACTTCCATAGGTGCAATGATTAGAGAAGCTGAACATGGCGAGAGTAAATCAGATTTTATAGATAAACTTTCGATTGCCCAAAAAGAATGTAATGAATCAATTTATTGGTTAGAATTGTTATATAAAACAGATACAATCTCATTGGATGAATTCAATAGTATCCATAGTGATTCTGTTGAGCTAATGAAAATTATTACCAGTATAATAAATTCGACTAAAAGGAACTTGACTACGAATGAAAATACAGTTAACAATTAATAATTTAGAATTAATAATTGGTTTATTATGTGCGGTATAGTTGGCTATTTAGGGCATAGAGATCCGTCTAAAGTAATTATTAAAGGATTAAAACGCCTTGAATATCGAGGCTATGATTCGGCTGGTATCGCTTTGCATTCTGATTCAGGACTAGTGACTCAAAAATGTGCAGGTAAAGTTAAAGAACTTGAAAAATTATTGTCTGAGAGTTCTGAAGCTGGAAGCAATCTGGGAATTGGTCATACGCGTTGGGCCACACATGGTGTCCCCAATACAATCAATGCACATCCCCATAGTGATACTTCAGGAAAAATTACTTTAGTCCATAATGGCATCATCGAAAATTATGGAACCCTAAAAAAGCATCTGAAAGAAAATGGCATAGAATGTCAGTCCGACACAGATACAGAAGTACTTGTCCAGTTTATTGCCTATCTTTATGAAAAAGAAAAATTATCATTTTCGGATACGGTTCGGCTAGCATTAAAAGAAGTTGTGGGTGCATACGGAATCGCAGTTCTATGCAAAGATGAGCCAGATACCATGATTGCGGCCCGTTTTGGCAGTCCACTTGTTTTAGGCATCGGTGAAAATGAATGGTTTATTGGGTCAGATACCTCACCAATAATTGAATACACCCGTAATATTGTATTCTTGGATGAAGGTGAAATGGCGACAATTACCCGGTCAGGATTCGAAGTTATTAATATTAATGAGAATCATATCGTGGCTAAAGACATCGAAGAAATAAAATATTCATTAGATGAGATAGAAAAGAGTGGATTTGACTTTTTCATGCTGAAAGAAATTTTTGAACAACCCAAATCAATTCAAGAATCTATGCGCGGGCGAATCGACCTTGAAAATCATCATGTAAAATTGGGTGGCATTCAAGATTGGCTTCAACGAATCATTGATGCAAAAAATATTTATATAACCGCTTGCGGTACCTCTTGGCATGCTGCATTAATTGGTAGTTTCCTTCTTGAAGAAATCATTCAAAAGCCGGTTAAAGTAGAATATGCCTCTGAGCTTCGCTATAGACCCTCAGCCATAAATTCAGACACGGTTTTGTTTTCAATTAGTCAATCAGGTGAAACGGCCGATACTTTAGCTGCCATTAAAAAAACCAAAGAATTAGGTGCCTTTACCGTGGGTATTGTAAATGCAGTGGGAAGTTCTATTGCACGTGAAACCGATTGTGGCGTCTATATTCATGCGGGTCCAGAAATTGGAGTAGCATCCACAAAGGCGTTTACCTCCCAAGTTTCAGTATTGAGTATGATGGCAATTCTATTGGCGCAACGATTGGGCAAAGACACGGAATACATCCACACGCTTATTGAAGAGATGGTAAAGTTGCCCACTATGGTACAAAGCATATTAGATGATGCTGAGCATATTGAAAAAATTGCAGGGCATTTTGTAGATTCTGAACATTTCCTTTATTTGGGTAGGGGGTATCAATTTCCCGTTGCCTTAGAGGGTGCACTCAAACTGAAAGAAATTTCATATATTCATGCAGAGGGTTACCCTGCCGCCGAAATGAAACATGGCCCGATTGCGTTGATTGATGAAAATATGCCAGTGGTATTTATTGTAACGGAAAAAGGGTATGAAAAAATTGTATCAAATATTCAAGAGGTAAAAGCGAGAGGCGGACGAGTAATTATCGTAACTTCTGAAAATGCAGAAGAACTTTCTCAATATTCAGATCATATTATTACAATTCCAAGTACTGAAAATGCCCTCATGCCCATCATTACCACCATTCCGCTCCAACTATTGGCTTATTATATTGCAGTTTTAAAGGGTTGCGATGTTGACCAACCCCGAAATTTGGCCAAGTCGGTTACTGTTGAATGACCTTTCCCAACTAAAGAATAACGATTATTTTAAATTGTTACAAAAAAAGTGAACATTTTTAACTTTAAAGAGTAGTATACTATGAAGGATTTAATAATAAAGGAGTAAATATGTTTAATAAAATTATATCAATAATATTAATTATGAGTCTTAATTCTTTTTTACTATCGGAAGAAGTAAAAAATATTTCTGATAAAGAAGAAAGTAAAATAGAAGTAAAACAAAAAAAAGAAATATCTAAAACAGAAAAAGAATTAGATAAAATTGAAAGAAAAAAAACGAAAGAATTAAAAAAACAGAATAAAATTAAGGATATAAAAGAAAGACCAGAAAAAATAAAGGGTAAAAAAGATTCTGATAAAAAAGAACAGATACAATTACTCAAGAAAGAATTCAAATTTAATAAGTCAGAAATCAAAAAAAGATATAGGTCTAGAATTGAAGATTTAAAAAAGTCAGGTAATAATTCAGGAATGATTAAACAGTTAAAATCAGAAAAGAAGATGGAATTGGGAAATCTTAAGAAAGATTTTAAGTATGAATTAAGTAAAATTAAAAATAGTTAAAATTATTTTCTATTAAAATAAAGGGATACATTTGTATCCCTTTATTATTTCATTCAAATTTTATGATTCATAAAACCCCATTTCAAAATCAGAATATTTTTCTTCAATCATCAGACCTTTTTTATTTATCTTGAAACCATATATGAAAGTTACAAAAGGTATAAGATTATTAAGTTTAGTTGGAATAGGGAAGTCCTCTACTGTTGAATGACCTTTCCCAACTAAAGAATAACGATTATTTTAAATTGTTACAAAAAAAGTGAACATTTTTAACTTTAAAGAGTAGTATACTATGAAGGATTTAATAATAAAGGAGTAA
>JABHHG010000117.1 GCA_018671635.1 Fidelibacterota bacterium
ATATCATGATTTAAATGATTTAATGAAACCATTTTTGAGGAAGTTTGAATTGATGAAAATTGAACGCACATTTACAATTGAAAATTCTGGCGAATACCTAGAAAAAATTGAATCCGATGAGCGCGCCCGGCAGATGTGGATACATCTAATAAAAAAATGAATTGAATTTAGTAAGGTGTAGATATGAATAAAGAAAATCTTCTTCCTGTAATGAATGAGCCCAATCCGTTCTTCAAAGGGCCTTCTGAAATAATAAAAAATTCATTCCAAAATAAAAAAATGATTAAACAGTTTGTTAAGAGAGATTTTAAAAATAAATATCGCGGTTCACTTCTAGGATATTTCTGGTCACTTCTTGCCCCATTTATGCAATGCATGGTATATTATCTACTGATTGTATTATGGAGGGGAGGGTATGAAAGGAAACCACTTTGGTTATTTGGGGGCATACTTGCATTTGGGTTGTTCAGAGATTTAACAAAAATTACAATGGATGGATTAACAAAAAATATTGGCCTAATTAAAAAGTTGTATTTTCCGCGAGAATTATTTGCTGTATCTACAATGTTTTCGCAGTGGATTATTTTATCATTAAGTCTAATTATTTTAATTCCATTATTACTAAAATATGGGTTTACCATTAGTTTTTACACTCTCCTTTTCCCTTTGGGGCTTCTAGGGATTACCATGATTGCACTGGGGATTGGCTGGATGTTTTGCTGTGCAAATGCCGCTTATAGTGACATTGGTATGACCTGGAAATATATTTTTACAGGCTTATTTTTCGGCAGTCCAATCCTTTGGCGTATTGAGGACTTTTTTAGCCCAACTAGAATCCCTCCTGAATATTTGACTACTTACTTTTATTGTAATCCATTAGCAGTCTTTCTTACAATGTTTAGGTACGGGTTAGATGGAGTTGAACCACCCCTTCCATTAATGAACATTGTAGTTGCATTCACTACAGCTTTGGTTTTATTATTGGCAGGGATGTGTATTTTCAAGCGATATGAAGCTGGGGTGATACAATCAATCTGAAAAAACCTGTTATCATTGCTGAAAATATCTATTTAACTTACATTATGCCAGATGGTTTCAAAACAGCGATGCGAAGTATTGGTGGGGTTGTTGGCAAAAAAATATTCGGGCCACATAGAACTTATTCTGCTCTAAAAGACATAAGTTTTACATTGCGAGAAGGGGAAATGTTGGGGGTTATAGGGAAAAATGGTTCTGGAAAATCAACTCTCATGCAATGTATGGCTGGAATTTTTCGCCCAACATCTGGGGTCGTTAGGTCTAAAATTAATCCCTTTTTACTCGCTGGAGTAGGTACTGGATATTCTGCATCATTAACAGGGAAAGAGAATTTGATGCTATATGGGAGCATGCTTGGACTAACTGAAGAAAGGGTTAACGAATTAATGCCGGAAATGGTTGAGTTCTCAGAATTAGAAAGTTTCATTGATGAGCCAATGAAAACGTATTCTTCTGGAATGAAAGCAAGGTTGGGGATTACAGGGTTGGCCTCTTTCAAACCTGATGTTCTTTTAATCGATGAAGTTCTTGGTGTAGGGGATCCTACATTCAAAGAAAAATCTCAGAAATTGATTATGGATATGATTGAGAATGCCTCTACTGTTATGATGGCATCCCAGAGTTTTAATTTGTTGAAAAAAATGTGTGATAGAATTATCATGCTAGAAAAAGGAGAGATTGTAGCATTGGGTGACCCTTCAGATGTAATAGACGTTTTTCATGGACGAAAAGACCCTTCCGAAGTCTCTCCTGAGAAAAGAGATGAATGTGAGTGAATGGAGGAATTGTTCATCGAAGAAGTTTTACTTTTCATCCTATATTTAATCGCAATTTCATATTTAATTGGGTTGACTATGATTTGGTTCATAGTAATGATGGATAAAGAACGTAAATCAATTTACCATATACCTAAGCATGTTAGTGGAGGAGATAAGCCTTCTATTAATGATATAAATAAAAGGGATGATAGTTCCACCTTCATCAATTTACAAGGACAAGAAGTTGATATGGTAGATGAAGTATTTTCAATTTCTAAACCCAAAGTAAAAAGAAAGAAGTTGATTTCTAAAAATCAAGAAAACGTCTCAAATATGAGTGCCTACGAAATCAATCAATATTTGAAAAGGTTTGGAATTAAATCTAAATTAACTGATGAGCAGAAGGGAACATTACTAGTAGAATACTTAGATGGTACTGAAATTGGAAACCTAAGAAAGTTATACTCTGAAGGGGAATTTGAACTACTGAAAAAGTACGGAGAGGCTAGAATTAATATCCATCCAAATGAAATTGTCCCCCACCTCATTCTTGTTCGCACATATTTTAAGATGAAGAAATATGAGGATTGCATTAGCCAATGTAATTCAATTTTATCGTTTGAGCCAAATTATTTAGATGCTTTTAGATTTATTGCACGCTCTCATCGGGCTACTGGTATGAATGAGAAGGCTGCTATAATGTTTAAGAAACTAGCAGAACTAGCCTGGGATGATATCGACTCAAGATTTTCACTGATGAAGCATTACTGGAATAAAAAAGAATATATTATTGCTCAAAGATACATAGAGGAACTGTTACAATTAGCACCAGATGAAATCAGATATCATGTTTATTCAGGAAGAATCCTCCAAAGGCTGCAGGAATTTGAAAAAGCGATTGATAGATGGAATATTTTGCTAGCACTAGATCCAGATAATATTGAGGCACTGCTTGGGCTAGGTCAATCTTACTATGCCTTTGCAGAACCTGATCGTGGATTGAAATTTTTGTTAATAGCG
>JABHHG010000140.1 GCA_018671635.1 Fidelibacterota bacterium
TCATCGAATTCAATATATACATCAGAATCTGAAATATGTCGATCAGAAGATTCTACCCAACAATCTTTATCTTTTCGCGTACCATTACAATCCTCTATACCCTGTGAAGGCCAAGATGTTGGATCGTCTCCATAATAATCTTTAGCAAACCAACCCGGCCAATAAGAATCATAGCTACCTGTTTCTAAATTATATTTTATAGGCCATGTAGATTTAAAATTACTATGTGCTAATAAAGGATTAGTATCATTCTCATCTGTAAATTCAGTTTGACCAAAAATATCACCAGCATTCACATCTATATTATGGGTGTTTTCACGCGCTTTTGTGGTTGCCTGCCAATCAGAAGCATAACTGCCACCATAATTAGAAAAATATGACTCTGCAAAATTCGCACCATAGTAAACATAATTATCATCTTCAGTCCACTCTTCTTGATCATCACCATAATCATAGAGATCAAATTCTTCTAATCTCTCAGAAAGGGCCGGACGCTTCGCCCATGGGTAAACTAAGCCCATCATGGCTGCAGAACTATTGGGATCATCATAGATGGAAGATGTACATATAAATACAAATCCTTGTTCATTATCATACCCCCACTGATTCACACCATCTACACTTTCTGTGGAAAGTTTTCTACTACCTAAACTACCATTATCACCCTCTACATCAAAAACAACATCTACAAAAACATCTTCAGTCCCAGGCTGCCATTCTTCATATGCATCAGAAGAACACCATAAAACATTTGTTCCTTGTAATGATTCAGAAAGATACGTTTCACTGCAATCAGTCCATGAAAACTTAGAGCTATATGCATGGCCGGGTACTCCTGCCATAAGCCCTACTGTTGGCAGATATGTGTACTCACCCCATAATCCAGCAGGATGAAAATCCCAATCGATATAGTTTCCATAGTTTCCAATACCATTTTTGACTTTACCCTTTAAAAGATAGCCTTTTGCACGGTCATTCATTGGATTAGATGGGTAAGCATTATCCCCAATTTTATCTAGATTGCCTGCTGATGGATAATCGGGAGGTGATTCACCTCTATTATATTTTGGATTCGCAGCAACACATAAAGTAATCATGAAAATTAATGAAGCTTTATAAATATTTATATTTGTCATTTTTTTACTATTCATTAGTTAAAATCTATTCGAATAAAGAAATTCATATTTCTTGGCGTTGAATATCGCCAAGGCTGATCATAATAAGACCCCGAAAGTGCACCACCTTCAATTGGTAATTTCACTTCTTTAAGGTAATATTCACCTGGATCATCAGCCTCTCCTGTAAGTTCATAAATATTCAAGGCATTAGAAATATTAAACGCATTATAAACATTTAATCCAAGAGAAAGTTTATAATCACTGAATTTGATATGCTTAGAAAGAGAAATATTGGCACTCTTGTATGAATCCGTTCGTTTCGTATTTTTATTTCGAACATCTGATTCGGGCCTATCACCATTAAATATCATTGGAGTATACGGTACCCCAGATTCATAAAATCCAGTCATAGATGCGTTAATTCCAAAGGGTAAATAAGTATACATAGAGATTGTTAAATCATGAGGGCGATCAAAAGGCATTAAAAACTGTTGTGAAGGGGCATCAACCCACTGGTTACCAAAGGCTGCCTTATCATACTCACCATTTGCCTGTGCAATAGAATAAGTGTATTGTATCATGGTGGTAAAGAACATACCTCTATTTTGAATAGTTAAATCTAATCCTTTTGCATTACCATAATCACCATTTGAGAAAATTTGATACTCATAAATTCCGGATCGGTATGTTCTCGCCGTTGACATTTGATCCATGTCTTTTAGCCAGGCACCAACGGTAAATCCCCAATTATTACCAATTTGGAAGTTAAATGCAAACTCATACGCTTGACTCCTGGCTGCGGTCATGGTTGCATTACCTAACTGGCCAGAACTATCTTCAAACAATTCTTCAGGATCTTCTTGTTTGTTGGTATTTAGGTAGATATTTGCATAAGTGGGCGTTTGATAATAAACTCCATAATTGAAGGTAAATGTAGCTTGGTCAGTAATAATATGACTGAAACCAATACGCGGACTTATTTTCCATAGCCACTCTGAATTTTTGAAAAATACCACCGCATTAGATAATCCGAACTGAGTACTAACTTCCTCACCTTCATCAACAAAATCCTCACCCTCTTCCCAGACGCCATTTCCAACCAAGTCATGAATTTCAGGATTAAATACTTCATTAGAGTCAAATATTCCGTCACCGTCAAAATCTTCCCATGTATCACCACAATTATCCGTTTGATTAGGCCCACTACATGGCTCTAAACCTCCATCTAATTCATCTGTAAACAATTCTCCGAAATTCCATACACCATTGCCAAAAGATTGATAATTACCATCACCCTCACCAAGATCTGCTCCTGAATCAGGATAAAAATCACTATCAGCACAAAGACCATCAAGTCCACAATCAGACCAAAACCAGGGGCGTTCCGGTGATGCATCACCAACGGCATCAGACCAAATTTTAGTATTATAGTTTACGCCATCAAATCTTACACCTGCATTAATAACCATCCATGGCACTTCAAAGGTGTTTTGGAAATAACCGGCAACTTCCATAGGCTCTACAAAGTCATCCCATTTTCCGTTACCATTAAAATCATCAAATGTTTCACCATTATCCCATTGACCATTTCCTTCACCGTCATCACTCACACCCGATTCTGAATCCAAGAAATACTCACCATCTGCACCAAAATCATCCCATTGTTCTGAAAAACGCTGACGAAGGGCTCCCACGTCTTCCCAAGGGTTTTCTACTTCATAGTAATTTAATTTGTGTGACTTTAAGTCAACCCCAACTCGAGCCTTCCACTTATCTGTCATTTGAGATGTAAAATCAAGTCTCATTTCTTGGGTCAATACAGATGAATCATGGAAGAATCTATCATGTCCTCCAAAGGCTCTACCATCAGCCCACTCTCCTAATGAGAAAATATCAAGAAAGTACAAAGAATCAATATTTGCATATATACCGGATGCACCATACTCTTCATAGGATGGATTTTGCACGATTTCATTCCAAAAGACTTCTGAATCCATGAAATCTTGAGAATCTACATACATTTCAGGGGTAAGCCAATATGAGCCGTCTCTATACTCACAGGCTGCTACCAATTGAGGTGCATTCCATTGCCCATTCCCCACGATATCATGGACATCAGGGTCAAAAATATCAATATTACGTTCATATATACCATTGCCATTTAAATCTTCCCACAAATCGCCACATTCTGGCGTTTGATTATCACCACCACAAAAGACACCATCTAATTCATCAGTATATGATTCACCCCCATCCCTCACACCATTATAATTTACATCATTAAAATCTTCGGCAACTTCCCAGTTATAGTTTCCCGGTTCAGCATCTTTATACCAACCACTTGACCATTGAGCCGGACCTAAACCATCTCTCTTTGTGTAGTACACACTTTTACCATCTTCAGAGACAGTATAAGGAACTACATCTGGATTATAGGGGTCTGATATTTGAACACCCGAAGGATTTTGTCTTTCTCCTGCAGCATAACTCCACTCAAACCAATCTGGCAATTCATCATCATCTGAATCTTGCCAACGAACTCCTTGAAATTGATCTTGAATGAATTGTGATGCTCTAAAAGTATAAAACATTTTTTGTGTCAACGAGTGATTCACTTCTAACGTATATCGTTCAGTATCTCTAAAAAGCTCTTGTTGACCCTCATCCCAAAACATGTATTTAGGACTAAAATATTTGGCATGTGCAGCCACTCTCCAATAAGATGCATTTAATTTTAATTTATCTGTGGCCTTAAAGGTTAAATTTCCAAAAACATCCCAAGTATTATTAAATCCAAATCCTCTGAAGCCAGCTTCTGTATCCCAAGGCTGTGTCAAATTTTCACGATTTACATCATTCCCCTGGTCATTTTCTATATAGGTTATGTCATCAAATTCCAGTACCCTCGAATTATCATTTTCAGTAAACTGACCTGAAACCCAATAATTAAATTTATCTGTAAATGGTATTTTACCACCAAATCCCAAACTATAATCATCGTAGCCCCTTAATTCATCAAAACGACTGTCAAATAGAGTTGCACCCACTAAGCTGGTTTCATATTTAAATTTATACTGAAATTCTTTTCCACCACGGTTAGTATGCATATTTGATACAGCTGACATGGCATCACCATATTCAGCATTAAACCCACCAGGCTGGAAGTCAAATTCTTTTATTGCAAAAATATTTAATCGCGTACCATTACCAATTCCACCAAAGATAGGATTTCGGATATAAAGACCATCAATCATATAAGCAATTTCACCTGATCTGCCACCACGAACATGCACTTCTTCAAGGCCTCTTTCTTCCATATCGGGGATTCCACCGTGTGTACCCGCCTCAACTTTTACCACACCTGATTGTAGAGAATACAAATCTGCAACATCTCTAATGGGCAATGCTTCAATTGCTTCTTTAGAAATGGTAATTTTCTTAGATGTTGAGCCTTTTTCTACTAATTCTTTTTGAGCGGATACGTGAATAACTTCACCCTCAATGGCTTCTATTTGCATGGAAAAATTAAGCCATACGGTTTGATCCATCACAATATCCACAGCTTGAATTATTTGTGTGGCAAAGCCAATCATAGATACGGTTACATCATATGTACCTACTTCAAGGTTTAACAAAATATAGTTGCCATCCACATCTGTCATGGTCCCCACACCTAAGTCTGCAATATAGACTTGAGCACCTGGGAGAGACTCACCCTCAACATTGAGCACCTTGCCTCTTACAGTTCCATCTGTACCCGCCATAGAATAAGAGATGAAAAAGATTAAACCAATATATCTAAACAATTGCATTATCAATTCCTTTATTAATTAGATGGAAGCCCTACGGGCATAATTCCAGTAGATCGCCCCTTAATAAATGGGTCACCATCTAATTGATTTAATTCTTCAATATTAATTTTTTCACGCCCTGTTAAATTATTCAATATTCCTTGAGTACGGGCTAATTCGGATATCCGGAGGTCATTTAAGGCGATAGTTGCATAATCGGACCACACTTCTCCATCAATGCCTATTTGTTCACTCCATCTAATTTCAATATTTTCTTTAACAACGCCCAGATCTTTCGCGAGCATGGTAGTGGTTCGCTGACCAAATTCCACCCCACTACCTAGCATAGTCATTGTTATCGTTTTAATAATTGAATAACAATCTGTCAACGTAGTATCATACGCGGTGAGCTCTAAATCCTCAGCACAAATATCAGTAGCAAGACAAATATTAGAATTTTCATCATATAAAACTTTCCTCATTGGCACAAAAACTGAGTCAGGTTTTTCAACTACATAATCTGTTTCCACATGATAATCGCCATGGGAGGTTACATAGACAGAATCAAAAAGTACATGTTCACCCTCTCTAATATTTCCATTATGGGTGTAAAATACTGTTTTTAATGCAAGAAAATCCTCATACCAAAACCCATCTGCTATTTGGGGTGGTTGGGTATAAAATCCATATGGTAAAAAATAAGAGGGATAATGCAATCTGACTACTTCATCACCACTATCGTCAAGAATATTATAATTATAATTTCGACCAGAAGACCCATTTGGATACTGAGATTTTAATATTTTATAATCTCTTCCAAATAATGTGCTATCGGTGATTTGAGAAATTACTTTATTTGAAAAAGTCGTCCGAACACTATCAATCTCAGGAATTGTCTTAATTACAACATCTACTATATCTTCAGAAATAATTGGAGTATAACTCCCAGCACTTCCTCTGAGTTCTATTGAAGTTGATGTTGTAATTGATGAAACTGCTTGGGGGTTACTTGGGTCAGTATAATCTACTAAAAGATTTATGGCAGCATCATACAATTTAGACAAATTTTCATTCGTATCCCAGCTACCATTTGTATTACTATCCTCATAATATTCAGCAGCATCCCACATACGATTACCTGTGTCAGTAGTAGATTCTGAATCATCCCATTCACCATTGCAATTTAAATCTTCGAATGGCTCATTGGCATCTCTTTCATTATTACTGTTTTTATCCCAATAGATCTCAGCAGGGTCAAGTTGCCCATTTCCAGCATCAACGAATTCATAAGCAAAGCCATACTCACCATTACCATCATAATCTGCAAAACCTGAGGGGTAACTTGTATCATTAATATCAAATATGCCATTTTCATCAGTATCTACAAATTCTTTCAGGACACCTGTACTATCGCCATCACCATCAAAATCCGCCAACTTTTCTTCCGCATCAGTCCATACTCCATCCAAATTACAATCCGTATTAACTCTATACATTACGGAGTCGGAGGCTAAAATATTACGGGTAAAATTAAATATAATAGATAA
>JABHHG010000141.1 GCA_018671635.1 Fidelibacterota bacterium
CCAATTAATAATATTCCTAGTATTGTTTTCAGGTTCATTGTTCGTATCCTTTTTTATTAAAATAATATGATGAATTGTTATAATCTGTATTAAATACTTAAAAATATGTTCTCAAGTATTGAAAGTGATTAGATATAACATGTTATCAAATTATTAATTTGTGAGGTAAAATCCTATTATTTAATGGTTCTTTAATTATTTAATAATTTTTATGGTTTTTCTTTTTTATTGATGAAAAATGAATATTAATTTTCAGTTATGAGAATCACCAGTCTACAAATAGCTACCCTATTAATATTGTTAGGTTGCACACAAGATCAAAACAGATTTGATGTGAAATCACGCGAATTTAACCAAAAGAGTTCTCATCATTATTCTGAGAAATTTGATAATAATGGAACAACCCAAAAAGAGAATGATAATTCTGATATAATCCAAGTTGAGTCAAATAATCCAATTAAAGGAAATGAAAATATTAATGAGCCCATTAGTGATAATCCGTCTGATAATAAGGGCCTAATCTCAGGATTCTTTAATATATTCTCCTCTTCAGATGAAAAGATTGACTCACTTGATAAAGTCATTAATGATTGCGAAGAAAGATTATATACACATGCTGATGAAGCAAGTTCGCAGCAGAGTGCAATTAATTCATTAATTGGAGAACGGAATTATCTCCTAATGCAATTGGACTCATTACAAACTGCTATTGCCAAGTCAAAAAACACATCAAGTCAAAGGGTGGTCCAGTTGGAGCGTGATCATAAAAAGTTGAAATCATTAATTAAACTTTTATCTTCGGAAATTGAATAATGAGGGTTTATCTATTAATTTTCATTTTAGTACAATCAGGTTGCGAGTCAAATAGATTCGAAAATTGGAATGAAATGAAGAATAAGATTGTAACTCAAGAATCTGAAATCAACACTCTAAAAAAAATAGTTTCTCAGAGATCAGATGATTTTAGCCAATTGAAGTCGGAAATGAGTCATATTCAAAATCAATTGAATAGAAAGAGTAATAAATCGAATCTCGAAATTGAATCCCAAATATACTCCATCCCTTTTATTCCGTTAATAGATAAAATTGATTTATCTAGGTTGATTGGTAAAAAGGTAGGTCTGTATGAAGTTGAGTTAATTAATATTGAAGATTTGGAATTTACTGGAATTGACCCAAATATAGACTTTCAACTTACATTATCTACGAGATTATTAAATACAAATAAAGTACCACAAAATGGTTTAATAAGTTATTATCAGTATTCAAAGCCTCAAAAAGGGATAATAAATTCTACCAGTTCGAAGCTAATGGTCGATGCTCAGAATCCATATATCTTTTTAGAGGGTAATGGACCGTATCAAATTTCCGGAAAACTACTATTGAAAATTTCAGGTAAATTTAAATAAACTCATTTTGGTTTTTAATATAACAGACATATAAATTATCTAGCAATGTTCATCATACAATTTGACAATAATAAACGTGAGACATTGTACCTCACGAAATTATCAATTCTTACAATTCCCCTAACCCTATCAGGAGGCTTTGATGCTTAGACCGACTTTAATAAGTTGCATACTTACAATTTTATTTTTTACAGGATGTGAAGAATCACCTACATCTGTACAAACCAGTGCTGCAGTATATACCACCTTCGGCGAAAGCTTCGATGATGAAGGTACTGCCGTAACCCAAACTCCAGATGGTGGCTATCTCGTTGTGGGGAGTAGTTATAACGCCACAACACTTTCAGACATGTATGTCATAAAAACGAATAGTGTAGGTGGAGAAGTATCAGATTCTATATTTACTGAAATTACGGGTGATGTGGTTACATCATTTGATTTAATATCAGATGTAAAAGTTTTAGCGGATGGGGGTTACATATTAGTTGGAAGCAAATTTTCAACAGCCACTAATTATGATGTATGGTTAGTAAAATTAAATGCAAACCTTGGTGTTGAATTTTTTAAAACATTTGATGGTGAAGCTAGTGGAGATGACTTTGGTTATTCAGTTAGTTTATGTGATGATAACGGATATGTAATATCAGGAAAAACTTTTGGTTCAAATGGCTTCGATATGTGGGTTATTAAAACAAATGCCTTAGGGGTGTTAGATACAACCTTTGATACTGATGGAAAATTCAGTTATGATGGAACTTCAAATGGTAATGATGCCGCTTATAGTGTAAGTCAAACTAATGATGGTGGTTATATTGTAACTGGTGAGGCCAGAACCACAGGAAACAATGCGGATATGATTGTTGTAAAATTAACTTCTTTAGGTGCACTGAATGCTGCTTTTGATACTGATGGTGCAGCTACTTTTGGTGGTACATTGGATGAATCATCTAAGTTTGTTCAAGAAACCTCTGATGGTGGTTTTATTCTAGTTGGAGATAGTTTCTCTAATGGTTCAGGTCAATCAGATATTTACATTGTTAAGATAAGTGCTGTAGGAGCAAAAATTTGGGATACCTATATTGGCGGTACTCGAAATGATTTTGCAAACTGTGTCAAGCAAACTACTGATGGTGGCTTTGTAATTGTGGGTAATTCATATTCAACCAGTAGTGATGTTTTAGTGGTAAAAATATTCCCTAATTCTCAAGGTGAAGTTGAATGGCAGTCTACATTTGGTGGTGATTTTGATGATGTAGGAAACTATATTTCTCAAACCAATGACGGTGGATATATCCTCACAGGCAGTACATATACTGAAGATAAAATGAATCAAGTATTGTTGATAAAATTAGATGCTAGTGGCTCTCAAGAGTTCTAAACATAAGGATGCTCATGAAATTTATTAGTGTATTAATTCAGTGTTTTCTTATAAGTGGAATCCTTTTCTCTCAAGGGTTTGATTCTCTCAACTTGTTAGATATTGGGAATGAAATTCAACAGCTTGAAAAGCAGTATGAAAAATTACCACAGTTATTTAATGATAATTTAGTTCATGTTTATGAGAGTAAATTAGATAAACGCTTATCGGTTAATCCGATTACCGATGAAAATAGAATCAAAGTTGAAAATCCCGCATATCATTGGTGTATGTCTAAGCTGTACTTACTTTCTGGAAATGATTCAAAATTACGTGCCCATTATGCAAGATATCTTGACTTAGTAAATAATAGTTCAAATGTTCCACAGTTATTTCAACAACCCATTCCAGTTACTCGATTAGTGGCGAATACAGTTGAAGTATTGCCAACTATTTTAATCGCCGACAATGAAGAAAATCCCCCAAAAGTAGAAGCTAATCAACCTGAAGTTAGTCCAAGTGCAGAGGAGCCTGTTTTATCAGAACCAGATTCTGAAGATGATACTCAAAAACCACCTCTCTCAGTCCAAAAAATAGCAGTAGAAGAAAGTAATAATTCTGGGAATCTAGTACGCATGTCAGATTTTGCTAAATTAGGAATTAATTCAATATCAGATTTAATGAATCATATTGGCGGTGTGCAGTCAATCCATCGAGGCGCTGCTGGTGCACAATCTACACTTCGATTTCGAGGAGGAGGTTCGAATCATATTGTATTTTTAATTAACGGAATGCGTTCTTTTCATTCTAATGTTATTTTTGATAATTTTAATTTTCCATTCGATATTGATGATGTTGAGTATGTTGAGGTTGATTTGTCTCCGTCTTCACATAAATATGGATTTTCAGCAACGGGAATTGTTATGAACTTCATTCTTAAAGATTATGATTCATTTGCAACCCATTTAAATTTTCAAAGCGGTGATTATTCCCATAATAAAATTCATATAGATGCAAACCTTCCAATTGGAGAGAGTAATCATACGATTTCATATTCTGGAAATAGCAATGGTGGATACGTATATAATTCAGATGTTACATCATCAAAATTATTGTATCGGTATTCACTGAAAGATGATAATTCTACAGCAAATTTAAACTTCGGAACCCATTCTGACGAACATGGTGTACTCTCACTTTCTAGTATTTCAGAGTTTCCAACCGAAAAATATAATAGTTTATTTTTTGATTCTCGTCTTTCATGGAAATTTGGTATAATGGATTTAAACTCTCATACACATTGGAATGAAAATGAATATAGTTATGCGGTAGGAAATTCAACTAGAAATTTCACAATTACAGATTTAGGCTACGATTTTGAAGGTGAGCGTTCATCTGTAGATAATGTATATAATTTTGGATTTTCAGCTGCACGAGAAATAATTTTAGATTTATCAGAATCTGAACAACAACGTGATAGAGTGAATTTATTTTATAATTGCCTGAAAAATAGAGGAGATTTAACCTACTCCAATGGTCTTTCTGCAAATTATTTTGAAGGTTTTGGATGGAATTATTCTTTTGGCGTAGAGCTAAATTACAATTTATACGACGATGTGGCGGTTAATTATCAATATGATAGTGGATATAAATTACCCTCTGCATTTGAACAATATGCTGATTTTGGTTCTTGGAAAGGTAATAGTAACCTCGTATCTGAAACGGTGAAAAGTACTCAGATTGGTTTAGGTGTAAAAAATGATATTTTAAACTTGGATATTTCATTCTTTTATACATCCACTAATAATGCTATAGATTGGCAATATTCTAAAACCAGTGAATACTGGGCAGGTGTAAATATCCCACAAGTAAAAGTAAACGGGCATCAAATTTCTGCAGAAGTAAATATCGAATCTTTTCCATTGATTGGTTTTATATCGCAAGTTGATTTAGACTATACATTTATAGATTTATCTCATAATGCAGGCGAATATAGATATACTTCAAATTACTTAACGCATCAGTTTAGTTCAAGTTTTAATTATGATTTATTCTTCGGTTTATCTCAGTCGTGGTTTATCAGAAATGAGGCCCCGGATCAATTTGCATCACGATGGTTAACAGATACTGTAATTAATGTACCGGTTTGGCGTTTTAATACTTCATTTTCAATCGAAAATATAATGGATGTTAGGTATCAAGATGAGCTTGGTTTTGATGCCTCCGGAAGATGGATGAAATTTGGACTTCAATTTCAATATTAAAATTGCATAGATAATGCTGAGTTTAAACGGGGTAAAATTCTTAATTTTACCCCGTTTCATTTATAAATAATTTAACAATTACCAAAGGTTATAATGTCAAATCATAAATTCCAAACAGAAGTATCTCAACTACTACATTTAATTATCCATTCTCTATACTCTCACAAAGAGATTTTCTTGAGAGAGCTTATATCAAATGCATCAGATGCTTTAGA
>JABHHG010000149.1 GCA_018671635.1 Fidelibacterota bacterium
CACAAATTCTACTCATTTCCTCAGCTGTGTGTATATGTTTCATTTTTACACCCTTTCTAAATAATTTGCTGATAATCTTTCTTTCAAAAACATTCTGGCCCTCATCAATCTAACTTTTACATTTGATTCACTCAAATTTAAAATTTGTGCCGTTTCACTTACAGAGTTCCCTTCAATATCTCTTAAGATAAATACAATTCTCAATTTTGCATTCAACTCATTTAATAGGGAATTTAATTCAGCTTGAAAATCAACTGCCATAATATCTTTTTTATCATAATGTGGTAATTCAACTAATGAACTAGAACCATGAGACCCATAATCAACTGTATCCATATCTAACAGAAATTGTTCAGGATGTTTTTTCCTTAACTTTTCTAATGCAGTATTTGTCGTTATTCGATATAGCCAAGAGTACAAAGATGAGTTTCCTTTATAAGTGTTAATTTTATGAATCATTTTCATAAAAGATTCCTGTAAAACATCTTCAGCATCTTCCTTATTACGCATATATCTAAATGCTAGGTTGTATATTCGTGGGGAGTATTCTTTTACAATAGCAGTTAATGCTTTCAGATCACCTGTAATTGCTAACGCTACCCATTTAGATTCAAAATCCATAAATTTTCCTTTTTGATCATCACATTCTAAATACAAAATATATTCAGAAGCAACGGACAAAATTTAAAGCAATGAATCTATTTTATCTGTAATATTATTTCTTGGTTGTGCACCCACAATTTTATCCACTAACTTTCCATTTTTAAAGAAGAGTATAGTTGGAATACCACGAATACCTAACTCTTGAGATTTATTGTTCTCATCGGAATTCAACTTGCAAATTTTTGCCTTACCATCATACTCATTTGAAATTTCATCTATTAGAGGACCTAATAGTTTACATGGTCCGCACCACGGTGCCCAAACATCTACCAAAACGACCCCATCACAATTCTCTACTTCTTCATTCCAGGTTGCATCGGTGACATGTACAGTTTTACTTTCAGTTGTAAATAATCCAAACATTTAATTTCTCCTTTATCTATATATTTGATGAGAAATAAATGAATTGGTTACAAATTAAATTTAATTAATTATGCTGCCACACCCATCCCAAAGCGGCCAAAATCAATTTTTTGAGGCTTTTTCGTCGTAGAGGGAATAGGATTTGAACCTACGGCCTTCGGTTATGAGCCCTCGGGAAAGTCAATAAAATAAGGTACTTACAGACTACTGTGACGTATGTGTGACGCCGATAATTAGAGCCGTAGAAATGCGGCTCTTTATTAAATATCCAATATACTGACCATCGGGTCAAGACTATCAGACTGAAGCTGAACGCCTTTAGAGATTACTGCTATAAATCCATACTTGCTGATGTAAGTGTACGGATAGCTAAAAACTATATGCAGCAGCGTGCTAATGCAAGGGTAACTAACAAGTACCACTCAAAGGAAGATAACTACTACCCTACCTTATCAGGCAAGACAGAGTTTGGCTCATCCTTTTGGAGAAAATGACGTAAAAATTTCCACACTGAAACAATTGAAGCTAAATTGGGAGTGCCTAGATTGATAAGTAGCACAGCTTTTTTCACTTTATTAACTTGCCCAATAATTTGCTTTATTGTTTGTTATCATTGAATGAAAGTTAAATAGAAATCATAAGGTTTAATTTTAATATATTTTTAAAGGTAGTTACCTTATTTTTCATTTATTAATGGTGGTGTCGGCCTAGTTAGAATATAAAAAATAAGCAACGAACCTGATGTCAGAAAAATTATATCACCAATTAAGGAGAATGTAAGCCAAGAGGTAGTAATGAATGTGGGTATGATAATGCATGTTGCATAGATTTTTGAATTTCTGCTTATTGCACCATACATTTTCCAATTTCTAAGTAAATGACCAAAAATTTTATGATTGTACAGCCAAGCGTCTAACCTTTTAGAAGATTTTGAGAAAAACCAAGATGCAATTATTATAAAAATTGTAGTTGGTAATCCAGGTATTAGGACACCGAGAAAACCTATTCCAACAAACAACATGCCTAGTATTATATATAGATATTTCATCACATTGCTATATCTACCACCATATTAGGAACTAGTAATATAGTGGTAAGATATACCTTTTATTTATTGCCCCATATTCAATAGCGTACAGTCTCCTGTTAAATCTGCACTTTCTATTGTAGGTGAATCCGATGAGAGAGTAACGGAAGTTGGTGATCCAAATTGGAATGTTTCCATACTGAATGTTGTACCATAAACTCCAAAAGTCATTTCAGTCGTACCATTATTTTCTATACCACTATCCCAAGAAACAGCTATCGCACTATATGTACCAAAAGGTATATTTGACAATGTGTAAGAGTAAGCACCTTCATTCATAATAACTTCTAAATCACTAGAAGCTGGTGCGACAGTAGGATACCAATTTTCATGTAGAGAAATACTTAAATCGGTACCGGGGCAATTATCACCCGTTAAAGTAAGAGTACCTGTTATTGTTCCTGTAGTTGCTGGAGAGGGTGCAGTTGTTCCATCATCTCCACACCCAACTATCAAAAATGTTGTAAAAAGTATTGCCATTCTTTTCATTTGCTCATCCTTTATTTTATGGTTTTGTTTATTGTTATTTTACATGTCCGAGTAGGCATTGTATAATTCTGAATTAATTCGTATTTCTGATTAAAAATATTTGAAATCTTTATTTTATAATTAAACAATTTAGTTTTTTTTGCAATAATTAAGTCTGGTAGAATAATTTGAGGTAATACTTTTATTGGGAATCCAACATCTGGTTCAAAGGGTTCTAAGAAATCTTCATATAATTGCTTACTTTGGCCATTTGTTTGTAAAGCTAAATCTAATGAATCGAATGAATATTGTAGACTTAAATTCCCAGTATACTTAGAACGATATAATATATCTGTACAATCTATATCATTCATATCTAGATAGCTATAGCTTCCCCTAATAAAAAAATTAAATTCAGATAGTGGTTGAAGTGAAAATGAATATTCAAATCCATTGGCAATTACTCCAGTTCTATTTTCAGCCTTTGTTGGTATATTGTAAACAAAATCAATCATATCATTATATCTATTGTGAAATAATGAAATGCTGTATTCCCATTGCTTGCTATAATGATGTTTATGAGTTATGTCGAATGATTTTACAGTTTCAGCTTTAAGCGTATCGTTACCTAGTACATAAAGCCCATATGATGTTTGATGTTCTAAATATAGTTCAGAAATAGACGGGGCTCTAAATCCTTCGCTATAGCATAAGCTGAAGGATTTATTCTTATTTTTATTATAACTTAAAATCACTTTAGGGGTGAAATTTTTAAATATTTTTGCTATATCTGTGCCGTCAGGATTTGTTTTTCTCCAATCATATCGCAAACCAGTACTTAAACTGAATCCATTTCCAATTGAATATTTTGATTGTAGAAAGCTGCCAATTGAAAATTGTGATGGCTTATTATAGTATAATAAATCAACGTTTGATGTTGCTAGATCTACATCAAATCCAAGAAGCACAACCCATCGCGAGAGCTTTGTTAATATAACTTCCGATCTTAATCCTATATTATTATCCTTATAGTATGTTTCTTCATCTAAGTTGTTTACATCAATCCAGTTTTGAGGTATATCTTCTCTATTTGTGTAATGAGTATAAAAGTTGTTGTAGTATAGTGAATGTGACATTGATAAGCCATTAGAAACAGCATAAAAACTTTGAAGTTGAATGTAATGTGATGTCCTATTTGAACGCCTATATTGATTTGCACCTTCTAGATCAAACCCTGGATGGCCTATATCAGAGGAGGAAACTAAATAGTTAAGTCTATAATTCCTACCTGAAAGATCATTGTATTTAATAAATGTTTGCAATCTATTAATGTGACTATCGGCATTATATCGATGTCCTTGCGATGTCCTAAATGTTCCATTAAGTCCATATGAAAAGTTTGAGATTTTTTTATTATATCCAAAATTGAATTTATATGTCGAGTTGGATCCTGAAGTAAAATTAAGTTCAATTCTATCATTATCATTTTTATAATCTGTGATTAGGTTAATCACACCACCCATCGAATTATGACCATATTGAGTTGATGCAGAATTATTAGTAATTTCTATACGATTAATATTCTCTAATGGAATTGAGTTCCAATCAGGAGAGCCACTATTTGGAATAAGTATTGGGAATCCATCTAATAATACAAGCACTCTGTTGTTATAGCCCCCTGGCTTATAATCAGATGATCCTCTAATTGATAGATTTGTGTTTCTTCCATTAGGATGACCAAATTGAACATCAACAGAAGGTAGAGACTTTAAATAGTCAGTTAGGGATTCCTTTTGAGATTTTTGTATTTCTTGATGGTTAATAACTTTAATTGTTTCACTACCAAGCCTAGATGACAAAAGGCCCTGAACTTTAATTTCATTATATTTTAGAACTGTTGGAGTCAATTTTATTTCTAATTCGACTGTATCATTAGTGATTGGAATTCGTTCAATATATTTCTTAAAGCCAATAACGGAGACCTCTAATTCAATTTCACTTTTGTTATATTCCTCTAATATAAAATAACCATGAGGATCTGATGCCGTGCCATTATCATTGCCAATAATATAAATATTAGCGTTTGGAATAGGGTCACCTGATATGTCATTATATATATAGCCTGAAATAATTGATGCAAAGATCATTTCAAAAGATAAAGCAATTATTAGTAAAAATATTTTATACAAATCTTGAATCTCATATTTCTTATTCATCAGATTGAATAAAATGAGTGCCTAGGCTATTACGAGATTCAATACATGCAGAAACTAATGCGTTAGCCGTCTGAACTCCATTTCGTAGACCAATAATTTCTGATGTCAATTTTGCCCGCTGATAAAACACCTCGATTTCAGATTGCAAATGCTTCAATATAATCTGTGCCCTCCGAAGTCGTTGAGGTGTTCTCACTAATCCCACATAATTCCACATGGTATTTTTAATTGTTAACCAGTCTTGTGCAATAAGAGCAGGATCAATTTCTTTATTTTCTAATACCCACGAATGTATTGCTGGAAAATAGTCATCACCCTCTCGCGTTATGGTGGCATCTTTACCAGAAAAATATCCCCAAACCAATGCCTCTAAGAGAGATGTGCTAGCTAAACGATTTGCTCCATGTACACCCGTACATGCCACCTCACCTACAGCATAAAGTCTTTTTATTGAAGTATGTCCTTGCAAATTTACTCCAATTCCACCACAGCTGTAATGAGCAGATGGTACCACTGGAATTGGCTCCTGTGTCACATCTATACCACGAGTTAAGCATGTATTAATAATATGAGGGAATCGTTTATTTAGCCATACTGCAGATTTATGCGAGACATCCAAATAAACACATGGATGACCTGTTTCCAACATAGATTGATGAATTCCCCGTGCAACCACATCCCGAGGTGCCATTGCACCATCATGATGAATTTTTTCCATAAAAGCATGTCCATTCACATCAATAAGTTGACCGCCTTCACCACGAACAGCTTCAGAAATTAAAAATCTTCCCGAATCATGAAATAATGTCGTAGGATGAAACTGAACATACTCTAAGTTAAAACAACGCGCACCTGCACGCCACGCCATAGCTATACCATCACCCTGAGATTCTTCAGGATTTGTGGTATGTAAAAATATTTGCCCTAATCCACCAGATGCTAAAATTGTACGATTTGCATAAATAGGAAAAACTTCTCCATCATTATTATTGAGCACCATTGCACCAAAACATCCTGGTTTCTTATAAATATCAATAGAATTTATTGAATTATGGGATAATGTTAATAAATCGATCGCAATATGACTTGTTAGAATTGTAATATTTTTATGTGTTTGCATCGCATCAATAATAGCATCTTGAATTGATGTACCCGTTTGATCTTTTGAATGAAGAATTCTTTCATCAGAATGGGCTGCTTCTGCGGTTCTGTTCAACCCATCTCCATTATTTGATGAATCGAAATCAACAGAATATTTGTCAATGAGCAGTTTTTTAACTAATGAGGGCCCTTCATTACACAATTGATTAACCGC
>JABHHG010000108.1 GCA_018671635.1 Fidelibacterota bacterium
ATCCCCTTTCTCGTAGAACTGAACGTAATGCCTTTGCGGTGGGTGAGGCAAACATCACTAGTTTTGGTAAAAATATCTCGGTATTAGATACTATGGCCATGTCCTTTGAGTTGGAGTCACTTTCAGAATACTTGTATCTAACCAATCATGAGCATGCAGGCGGCGCCCCCGGCATTTATGGAACAGATAACTGCGATTCAGATGGTGATGGTGAGACAGGTACATTTAGAAAATGGCGTGGGAAGCCCTGCTTTTCCCCAACTTCAGATGGAGTTGGGAATGATATCTCTGTTGCAGGTTATGTTCAAACCAATGACCCTATGATTTTTTGCGGAGATTGCAATCAACAGAACCCTCCATTTACAAATACCGTCTATTTTACCATTGCTGATGAAGATTATCAGAATTCTGATTTTAATGTTACTGGTCGTGCACCTGGAGATGTTATTTTCCCTATGAATGGTGGTGGAATTAATAGTGATTATTGTTTCGGTGGTATTGATGGACCTGATGATCATCCACATTATATTGAGAAAGAAAAAGTATGCTTTCCCATGAAGGGATATTGGAGTACGGTCGGTGCAGCTAAGGCTACCTTTGATTCTTCCACCTTATTAGAGAAATCAAGAACTGGCAATGGTTTTGATAAATTAATAATGACTGACATTGAGTTTCTATCTTCTGGAGGTGCCATTGTTAAAAGGTATTGGTATTTTATGCCTCCATATTTAAAATCTACGGTATTAGACCCTAATGGCACAGGTGATTTAACGCTACCATCAAATGCTGGGGGCATTCAAAGAGCGGAGTATTTGGAAGGTGTCATTTGTAGTGGAGGAGATTGTTTAGATGGTGGTGTGACTAATGCACAATGTGATGGTGGTGATTTTCTAATTACTTCATGTAATCAATATAATGAATCTATGAGAGCATTCCATGCCAAGCAGGTAACAGACGAGGGAAACTTTACTGGTAATTCTTATGTAGAGAGATACCGAATGACATGGGATGATCCAGCTGGATACAATGTAGATAATTATAACCAAGGGATTCCTGGAAACTACGGGCCAACAGACCCTTACACTACAGAGAGAGAAGATCCTAATGGGTATGGTGTAACCAATCTAAGCCACTATGACCCTCATAACTTTTGGGAATATTTTGGTGGGACTGGTAACCAAAACATTACGTGGGCAAGAGCAACCTATAAATTTGGGCTCACTGGAGTTAACCCTGCTCTTATAGATGATCCAACGGGTCTATATAATGGCACTCAGATCGATGAGACACTAATTTCTTGGACCGAAGGTGTTATCTATGTAAAGGGCGGTCCTGTTACCGTTCATGGCACATACAGCGGTCGCTATACAGTTGTCACTTCTGGTTGGGATGAAAAAGGGAATGACCCCTCCGCCCAATATGAGGGTTGGTCTACCTATTATAGAAATGCATGGCCAACTGCAAATAATACACATGGAAGGGCTTTAAATGGAACGACACTGGGAAATCTAGGGTATAATGGTCTAGGAACGCCTATCGATACTATATATTCAAATATTTGGATTACAGGTGATTTAATAAATGCTGATGCACCATCTGGTGGCCCCCCACAGCCTGTTGTGGATGCTGACAATAATGGTGAAAATGATTGTGCATTGGGGCAACCTGGAGACTGTGGTGGATCAGCTAATGTATTGGGGCTCGTATCAGCAGCAAATGTGATTATTGCAAATAGTCCTGATAATAGGCAAGATGTGAAAATCCATGCGTCTATCGTAGCCTTTCATGAATCATTTGTCATGCATTATTGGCAAACCACCGCAGCAAATGCTAATGGGGCCAACTTTAATACATTACCTCTTACTGATACAAGAGGAAAAACAATTTACAATTCTGGAAATGGAACCAATGGTGACCCTAGAGGAACTGTAACTCTTTGGGGGGGAATTATTCAAAACTATCGAGGTTATATGAAACGATATCAAACGGGTCCATATCCTGTAAATGGGGGGTTTGGTGGGGAATTTGCTATTGGTATGCAAAAAAGTTATTGGTTTGATCAAAATCTTGCCTTTCCTCCACCATATTTTCCATATATTTCCAGATGTCCTGATGAAGGTGCGGCAACGGCAGCTATGACCATGATATCATATCAGCCCGTAACTAGTGAGATTAAAGCAATTTATGAGAGTGTGGATTAAATTATAATGAGTATTGGAATTGATTTTGGCTTTTCAGATGTAAAAATTATATTCGCTGAAAAAGATGCTGAAGGAAATATAGAAATTAAAAAGGCGGGTACTCGCCCCGTAATAACGGGTGAAAACGATTTTGACCCCGATAAACTGGCCACGGCACATTGGACTGCAGCCACACAAGAATTGACCACTGAATTGGGAATCTTACCCAAAAAAGTGAAGGATCCTATTTCTTCAATTTCAGGGAGAAACACCAGTGTTAAACAATTGACCACCCTTGAAATGGATAAAAATGAGCTGGCCGATTCATTAGAATTTGAAGCCCGAAAGCATATCCCCATGGATGGAACAGAACCGGTTATTGACTTTCATATTTTGGGCCAAAATGAACAAGAATTAGATAAAAATGATGTGTTACTCATCGCCACCACAAAGAATACTATTCTGCAACATGACAAAATAAAAAAATCCACCGGATTCAAATCTGGCATATTTGATTCAGACCCTATTTCATTATCAAATACATATAGTCATTTTCATGAACTCCCAGAAGATGGTGTTGACATTATTATTAATATTGGCAATTTTTCTACTACCCTTATCGCATGGGGACAAAAACATCGTTTCTTTACACGTGAACTTGATATTGCAGGCTATCATTTTACCAAAGCCATTATGCAAAAACGTAATATTAACTATAATGAAGCTGAACTCATTAAACGTGAAGAAGGGGTGAATTCTTTATCGGATGATGAATCAAGTAGTGCTGAGGTTGACCCTCTTGCAATTAAGGTGGCCGAATCTACAATTTTCAATCAATTGTCTGATGAGTTGAGAAAAACACTTCGCTATTATATGAAATCAAGTAATCAGGCGTTTTTTAATAAATTCTATATCTGTGGGGGATCCGCATACGTTCCTGGACTTGTTGAGTTTATCGCTGAAAATTTAAATATTGATATTGAATTCTTAAATCCCTTTGAAGGAAATTCTGAATTTAGTGACATCCAAAATCCAGCTCAATACGCAGTTGCATTTGGTTGTGCCATTCGTGGATTGGTGGAGGCATCATGAGTAAAAAATATATCATTATCGACTTAAACCAAACGGTTAGTCGCCATCAATTAGAAGAACTTCAACAAGAAAAAAAACGTGATATTATCATGGGTAGTATGGTGTTTGTATTAACGGCTATTTTCATTTGGTTCAATATTATAAACTATAATCTATCTTCAATTATCGAAGAGCGTGAAGTCCGTATTGAAAATTTAAATGCAAAAATTCTTAATCTAAAATCTGAGGGTAAAATTAACCTCTCAAAGAAAGATGTAGAATCTTTATATAAATTTGATGCAAAACGGATTTTTTGGGCACCAAAAATAATGGCTCTCACCAATCTAACGCCCGAAACTATGTCAATTACTCAAATAGAATTCTTACGTAAAAAAGTGAATATTTCTGCTATTACAGAATTAGAAGATGATGTTAAAGAATTTGATGTGGTGGAAAGCTTTATTTCTAAGTTAAAATCCAGCGATGAATTTTTTGCTGATTTTGAATCCATTCGGTTTTTGAATTCATCACAAGACAATGTGAAGGGTCATAAAACATTTACATTTAAGATCGAGGCCAAATTGAAATCTGTTAGTAAACGTAAAAAGAAGAAGCGGAGTTAACATTGAATAAAAATTTAATATTCGCAGGCGTCTTATCATTTATTACATTATTATTCATTATCGAAAATAATTTTTTTGTATCCGAAAAACCTTCAACCATTCGTGGGCTTGAAAAAACATCCAAAAGTACACAGGAGCGATTTAATGCAGCCTCTATTTTATCCAGTGAACTCAAGCGGATGTATAATATTTTTGAGACTAATTTGGTTACCAAAGAGAATCAAATTGATAAAGAAGCATCCATAGAATTTTTAGAATCATTGACCGATATTATTGAAAAATTAAATATTGCAGTATTGAGCATAAAACCTCAAAAGAAAGTAAAAAAGGGGAAATATACATACATCCCCTATGACTTAGATGTTCGGTGCTCGTATGAAAAATTTGGAAAACTGGTTAATGCATTAGAAACCAATGATAGACTTATTCAAATAGATGAGTTCAAATTACTAAATAATGTAGAAAAAATTTCTAAGCGTAAAGGTCTAAATGACCTGATGAATCACAATATAGAAATGAGAATCTCTACAATTTCAATTAATAAGTAGGCTTTACCTTGAATTTAAAACAAAAACTATTTTGGAATATTCTTACGGGAATTTCTGCACTCATTATAGTATATATGGTTTATTCCACATATACATTAAACGATCAACTATCTAAGTTTGAATCAAAGTTAGCGCGAGAAGAAGCCGGTTCTGATACTGAATTACGAGATATGATTGAAGAATTAGAAGTTAATTATTCTTCACGTACGAATACCAAATTCAAAATGAATATGGATCCTACAAATCTTGGGCGTGCCTTAGCTATTGAAGGCCTTGAAGATTACTACATGTCTGGAAGTGGTAAAATTCATGTTGATTTTATATGGACAAACAAGAAAAATATTACAAAAGCGGCCATTCAATATAAACGAAAAATGCATTTCCTTACAAAAGGAGATACATTGGCTGGTGGAAAAATAATTGAACTATCCCCCACAAAGTTGATTTTCGAAAAAGACGGCGAATCTTCTGAACATGTGGTAGTATCACAATAATTTAACGGAAAGACTAAATGAAGACTTTAAAATTACAACTCATTATACTTTTAACATTTGCACTAAGTTTTGCTGCAAATCAAATTTCAGACACGGTAACACTTCATGCAGAGAGTGCTCCCCTTGCATCTGTGCTGGCCATGTTGGCTGAAGAAAGTGGATACAATATTGTAACGGGATCCAGTGTGAACGATAAGGAGAAATTAACGATTCACTTGACCGATGTTCAAATTGATCAAGCGATAAACTTGGTAGTCCGGGCTTCTGGACTCAGTTATGAAATCGTTGGAAATTCAATTCTTGTAGCCAATCGTTCTAACATTATGGAAGATGTTGGCGTTAAACCCCATGTGATTACATTGCAATATGCAAATCCCGATGAAATCGTCGGATTACTCAGTAATGTAACTTCACAGATTACCGTAGAAAAATCAGGCAATCGACTGCTTATTCATGCAAGTCCAAAGAAAATTGCGGAGATAGAAGAAATTATTAAAAAAATTGATGTGCCTGCATTACAGATTATGTTAGAAGCCAAACTGATTGAAGTATCCATGTCTGACCAAGAGACTATGGGGTTGGATTGGGCAAAACTAGCAAAACTCGGCTATATTGTGACAGAAGCGGGTTCACCCATTGAATTTGTTGGAGGCGCCACTTCTGGTTCATTAATTCCAGGCTTAAGTGTTAGCCAAGACGAAAATGGAAATGTACTTGAACTACTTGCCCCTGAGAAACCAGGACTATCTGATGAAATGTATTTCCAACGATTTTC
>JABHHG010000104.1 GCA_018671635.1 Fidelibacterota bacterium
CGTGGCAAAAGTCCATTTATTTAATCGAACGTTTGAGAAAATTTCTCAACTATGTAATGAGATTATACATCCTCACAAAATGGGTTTGTTAGAAGGTATTGTCCAGAAAGATTCTATTATAATTAATTGCACATCGGTAGGAATGAACACGCTTGATTCTCCCATAAATTTACGTTTGTTGAGTAAAAACCAAACCGTTATTGATACTATTTATACACCACTAAAAACGAAATTGATATTAGATGCAGAATCTATTGGTGCACGAACAATGACAGGTTTAGATATGTTTATCTACCAAGCCTTAGCATCTATTGACCTGTGGTTTGGAGAATCCACCTCAAATAGAGTAAATTTTGATGATTTAAAACAATATATAGAAAGTAGTTTATGCTAGCACGATTAAAATATCTAACCGCCGGTGAATCACACGGCAAGGGATTACTAGGAATTATTGATGGAATTCCTGCCGGATTAGAAATTTCTGAATCATATATTTCTGCTCAACTTTTTCGTCGTCAACAAGGTCATGGTCGAGGCGGGCGGATGAAAATTGAAACAGATTTTGCTGAGCTCTACACTGGAGTTCGTCATGGTGAATCGTTGGGATCTCCTATTGGACTTATTTTGCAAAATAAGGATTGGGAAAACTGGACGAAGAAAATGTCGGCTGATTCCGTAGAGGGAGAAATTCGGAAAGTAACATTGCCTCGCCCGGGACATGCTGATTTGACCGGTGTTCAAAAGTTTGGATTTGATGATATTCGAAATGTATTAGAACGTTCATCTGCCCGGGAAACTGCCATGCGAGTGGCATTGGCATCCGTCTGTCGAAAATTATTGAAAGATGTGGGAATTGAAGTTGGCAGCCGTGTGGTTCAGATTCATTCGGTAAAGGATACCATGCAAATTGCAGAGGGAATTTCACCAGAAGTATTAAATGGAATGGCGGATAAATCACCCGTTCGATGTTTAGATAAATCCATTGAAAAAGAAATGATGGATGTTATCGATAAAGCTAAAACAGATGGTGATTCTGTAGGCGGCGTTTTTGAAGTTATTGCTACGGGTTTACCCTATGGATTAGGTAGTCATACTCAATGGGATCGAAAACTTCAAGCCCGGATTGCCGAATCTATATTATCAGTTAATGCATTCAAAGGTATTGAAATTGGAATGGGCTTTGACCAAGCGGGAGAATTTGGAAGTAACGTGCATGATGAAATCGGGCATGATGGTGAAAAATATTTTCGTCATTCTAATAATGCAGGGGGAGTTGAAGGTGGTATGAGTAATGCCCAACCCATTGTTATTCGGGCAGTTATGAAGCCTATTCCCACACTTATTAAACCATTACGCTCGGTGGATATTGAAACAAAAGAAGAAAAGTTGGCCCACAAAGAACGAACAGATTCTTGTGCGGTTCCGGCTGCATCAATCGTGGCAGAATCCATGTTGTGTTTTGTATTGGTCGATGCATTACTCGAAAAATTTGGAGGTGACTCCATGGACCAACTGAAAGCACATATGAAAGCATCCTCAAAATATTAGGAGATTTAATATGAAGGTTCACCTTGGATTATTAACCTTATTTATTCTTTTGCAACTCACTTTTGCAACTACCATCAATATCCCAGAAAACTACCCTACCATTCAAGAAGGGATAGATAATTCTGTAAATGGCGATACGGTTTTAGTCAGTGAAGGTACGTACTATGAAAATCTAATTATCCAAAATAAGGATATTGCCATTATCACATTATCTGATAATACAACTCTTGATGGTGGTGGAAGTGGACCTGTTGTTTTATATTTTGATGTGAGTGAATCTGCATTGCTTGAAGGGTTTACTCTTCGAAATGGTAAGGGACACCCATCTTCATTTTCAGGATTTCTATTTGGTGGTGGTATATATTATGAGAGTTCTACACACCATTTAAATCAATTTAATATTTCAGGAAATACCGCATTTTCTGAGGGTGGAATTGCATACTATTCTACGTCGCCAACTGAATTGAGTCCCCTTTTCACTGACCCTGAAAACGATGACTTTACCTTACAACCCAACTCCCCATGCATTGATGTGGGAGACCCAAACTCGCTATTAGACCCTGATGGTACTATCGCAGATATGGGTGCATTCTATTTTGATCAAAGTTCAAACTGTAAATATTCAGGTGATTTAAATGACGATGATACCACTAATATTTTAGATATTGTGTAATGGTGAATATCATTATTACTGATATTGAACCCTCAGATTCTCAATTTTGCCACGCCGATTTAAATCAAGATGGTGAGTTAAATATTTTAGATATTGTACTCATTGTAAATCAAATTATGGGTGGTGAATGAGTATTCACCAAAATATTTTTCTAATAGGTATGATGGGTAGTTGGAAGTCCACCGTGGGTAAAAAGTTAGCCAGAGCATTAAATTTAAAATTCGTAGATACTGACGATGAAATTGAAGAAGCTACTGAACAAAAGGTGGCAGAAATTTTTGAAGAACGGGGTGAAACTCAATTTAGAGAAATGGAGACAGCCTATTTTGTGGAAAAATCTCTACAGCCAGGGTATGTAATTTCAACCGGTGGTGGTATTGTAGTTTCAGAAGCGAATCGCAATGCTTTGAAGAAAAATGGGCATACTATATTTCTGAAGGCATCCCCTGAAACATTATCACATCGCATAAAAAATACAGATAAGCGCCCCCTTTTGCATGGGAATGATCCATTGATGAAATTATCTAAAATTTGGAAAGATCGAAAAGAATTTTATGAAACGTCAGCGCATTTGACTATAGAAACAGACCGACTGAATCCCGGGCAAGTTTTAGAAATAATAATCAAAAAATTAGAAGCCAATAATGCAATCCATTAATGTAAAACTACAAGATAGAAGCTATACGATTCAGATTCAAAATGATTTGCGGTTGAGACTTCATGAAATTTTGGGTTCTAAAAATAGTGGGCAACAATGGATTATTTTTTCTCAAAAGCCAATTTTTAAAATTTATGGTGAAGCCATTGAATCCATGCTTCGAGAGCATAATTTTGAAGTAAAGCATATCCTTTTAGAGAATAGTGAAAATGCAAAATCACTCTCATCAATGGAGGCTATTTATTCGCAACTTATTGATTTTTCTTGTGATCGGTCATCAATTTTCTTGGCGTTAGGCGGTGGTGTTGTGGGGGATGCTACTGGCTTTGCGGCCGCAACTTTTATGCGTGGAGTAGATTATTATCAAATTCCTACCACTTTATTGGCCATGGTTGATTCGTCTATTGGAGGTAAAACGGGGGTTAATTTAGATTCAGGAAAAAATTTGGTGGGTGCTATTTGGCAACCAAAAGCCGTTTTGATTGATTCTAACTTCTTAGCATCTTTACCCAAGCGAGAAGTGGTATCCGCATTAGGTGAAGTGATAAAATATGGCGCAATTTTAGATGAAGACTTTTTTAATTTTGTATCCGATAATGTAGAAAATTTAATTGGAATGGGGAATTCCCAATTACTGCAGGATGTGATTGGAAAATGTGTCGCTCTAAAAGCAAAAATTGTGGAACAAGACGAGTGCGAAGGTGACCTTAGGCGGATTTTAAATTTTGGTCATACGGTAGGTCATGCGTTGGAAAAATATTTTGGATTTGATATCCTTCGGCATGGCGAAGCCGTCTTATACGGAATGTTGGTTGCGGGGAAATTATCCGTTAAATTTGGTGGATTGAGCTCTCAAGATTATGAGTTATTATCACTATCCATTCTCAGGTTACCATTACCGTCACTTCCCAAATTTGATGTAGATGAAATTATTGAAATCATGTCCACAGATAAAAAAGTGAAAGATGGAAAAATTAATTTTATCCTCCTTTCAAAAATTGGTGAAACGGTTATTGTGGATGATATTGATGATAGGATGCTTTTGCAATCCCTAAAATTGATTCAATAAACCATTAAAATGGTTTTCAAATGTAGTTTTTTATAGCCCACGATTTAAATAGTGGGTTAAATAAAAAAGGAAATTTTATGAACATACTCGTAATTAATGGCCCAAATTTGAATTTATTGGGGTCACGTGAACCTGAGGTTTATGGAACGGACACCCTTGAAGAATTGATGATGTGGTTAGAAAATAGTCCTGAAGCTGCGGGACATTCATTCAAATTTTATCAATCAAATCACGAAGGTGAAATTATTGATTCTATACATGATGAACGAGAGTGGGCACATGGAATTATCATAAATCCTGCAGCTTTTACCCATTACTCATATGCCATTCGAGATGCAATTACTGCAGTGGGTACACCAACAGTTGAAGTCCATTTGAGTGATATACATGCTCGGGAAGAGTTTCGACAGAAGTCCGTTATTTCAGCGGTTTGTATTGGGCAAATATCTGGGATGGGAAAGCAAAGTTATACTGAGGGAATTAAATTTTTATCGAGGAGTAAGAGTTAACTTTTCCTTCTTTTATCAGCAAGGTCTTTTAATTTAGGACGTACTCGATCTTTGAAAACTAACATTGGCGCTGCCACGTTTGGATCTTTCCGAAGCTTGTGTTGTTCCTCAATAGGAAGTGTTGAAAATACATGGCATTCTTGCGAGCAGCAACCACCAAATTTTTCATCACAATTTTCACATTGAATAAACAAAATATGACATGCTTGATTTTTACAATTTGTATGTGAATCTGCAGGCGCATCACATTGATGACAATTACTAATTACTTCATCTGTTATTTTTTCACCCATTCGATTATCAAATACAAAATTCTTACCTTTAAATTTTGAGTCAATATTTTCAGTCTTTATTTGATGAGCATAACTAATAATTCCGCCTTGAAGCTGATTAACATCATTAAAATTATTATGTTTTAAATAGGCACTGGTTTTTTCACAGCGAATTCCGCCGGTACAATAGAGTAGCACTTTGTCATCTTCATGACCTTTAAGTAGCTCTTTAATAACGGGGAGAGATTCCTTAAACGTATCAACATCGGGGCAAATAGCATCTTCAAAATGGCCCACTTCACTTTCATAATGATTGCGAACATCCACAATGATAGTTCCATCCTCATCCATAGCATCATTAAATTCTTTTGCAGAAAGATGTATTCCGATATTTGACAAATCATACTCTTCGTCAATAAGACCATCCGCCACAATTTGAGGTTTGATCCGAATAATGAGTTTTAAAAAAGATTCATGTTCATTTTCAATAGCAATTTTGAAAGGCATCTTATCAAATTCATAGTGGAGGTAGAGCTTTGCAATAAATTCATCCCAATTGGGTTTGGGGATACTAAGTTGAGCATTCACACCTTCGTGAGCAAGATAGATTCTACCCAAAATATTGAGTGCATTCCATTCTATATAGAGTGCATCTCTCATGGCTTCCGGTGAATCAATTTTTACATATCGGTAAAAAGAACAAGTGATTCGCTCAAAAGGTTCATTTTGGAGCTTATTTCGCAAGTCCAGTTTACTCTTTTTATTATATAATTCAGGTTTTGTCATACCCCCAAAATTACGGTAAATTCAGCATCTTGTATACTATCAAAACATGATTGAACTTTCAGAAAATTTACTTATTAACGCAGATGTGCAAAAGGTATGGGCATTTCTCACAGATGTTGAGAAGAGTCTTTCATTTAACCGTTTTCATGTTCAGATTATTCTGCCTAACCGGTTTTCGGTTAATAAAAAAACTGAGTTCACCATTATTCATAATTTTGGATTTGGAAATATAGAAATGAGTGCAAAGGTTATTGACTGTGTTCCAGTGAAGCGGATAACGATTTCAAAAAAAGCAATCGATGAAGTTTCGAAAGGCTTCCCCCATGAGATTAAATTCGAAATAAATCAAGAAGATAAAACTACACAGTTAAGTTATTCAGTAAGCGGAACTTATGGTGGACGCGTTCAAGATATTTCTTTTACACCTATTTTGAAAGGGGTTTTGAAGGAAGAAATTATTAAAATTAAAAATGCAATTGAGTCTTCTGAGGAAGTTCCTGAAAATATTAAAGTGGGACGTATTTCTCCATGATAGAATTATAGTAAATCTGGTTGTAAATTTACGGTTCTGCAAACACAAATATTTTATGAGGATTAATGAAAACAGGATTAAAAGAAGTAAATAGCTTTACCCGAGAATTAGATGTTTCCGTTTCGTGGGATAAACTCTCTGTAGGATTTGAAAAAGAATTTAAGAAAGCTCAATCAACATTCGAGCTAAAAGGTTTCCGAAAAGGAAAAGTCCCTTTAAATATTGTAAAGAAAAATTTATTGCCCTCAATTGAGGCAAATTTTGCGGAACATTCATTAAATGAATATTATCGTAAAGCTTTAGATGAGTTAGAATTGAATCCTATAAATCAAGCTCAAATCAATAAACTTCATTTTCATGAGGGATGTGATTTAGAATTTGTGGCAGAGTTTGAAGTAAGTCCAGAAGTAAAACTCCCTAACTATGATAAAAAGTTTAAAATTAAAACGACGCGATATATGGCATCAGCTGACGACATTAGTGCCGCATTAAAAGAAATTAGAGAACGACATTCTACAATTAAAACCATAGAAGATGGTGCCGAAACAGGTCATTTTGTGAATGGAGATTTTCAAGAGTTAGATGAGTCTGGAAATGCCATTGATGGTCGAAAAATTGAGAAGCAATATATTAAATTGGGTGAAGCTGCATTTTCGGGTGATTCAGAAAAGGCATTCCATGGTGCGAAGGCCGGTGATGAAATAACCTCTGAGATTACTTATGAAGAAGATAAAAAAGTCACCTATTTGGTAAATGTGCATAAAGTTGAGGAGCAAGTCCTTCCAGGATTAGATGATGAATTTGCAGTATTGGCAGATCCAGAAGTAAAAACTATGGATGAATTGAATTCAAAATTAGAGGGGCAAATTCAAACATCACTCGATAATGAACACACAAAAGAAATCCAAAAAGAAGTAATGGATTATTTCGTGAAAAAATCAAAATTAGATGCTCCAACATCAATGATTGAAAACTATCTTGCACATGTGGTGGATGATGTGAAAAGCAAGAATAAAAATGATCAACCCATTGATGAAGAAAATTTAAAAAATGCATACAAGGAAACAGCCGAATCCAGCGTTAAATGGTATTTGATTAAGGATGCAATAATTACGTCCGCAGGGTTAGACGTTTCTAAAGATTTAGTGCAAACGAAAATAGATGAATTTATTGAGCAAAACCCGAAACAGAAAAATGAAATTAAGAAATTCTATCGGCAGTCAGAAAATAAAGAAAAATTATATGAAGACCTTTTGAATGAATCATTATTCAAACATATTAGTGAGTTTACAACAAATAAAATATCTGAAAAATCTACAGCAGAATTGAAGAAAGGCAAAAAATAATGGATAAACCTAAAGCGATGTTAGTGCCAATGGTAGTGGAGCAAACGGCTCATGGTGAACGCTCATTTGATATTTACTCCCGATTATTAAAAGAGAGAATTATTTTTCTCGGTGATGGTATTGATGATCATATCGCCAGTTTGGTAATTGCACAACTGTTATTCTTAGAGTCTGAAGACCCAGAAAAAGATATTTTCATGTATATCAATAGTCCAGGTGGAGTAATAACTTCTGGATTTGGGATTTTAGATACAATGAACTACATCAAACCAGATGTGGCAACTATTTGCATGGGCCAAGCAGCCAGTATGGCGGCGGTACTATTGTGTGCCGGAGCAAAAGGAAAGCGTTCAGCATTAGAAAACTCTCGCGTAATGATTCACCAACCATTGGGCGGAATGCAAGGCCAAGCCACAGATATTGAAATTCATGCAAAAGAAATATTGTATCTTAAAGAAAAATTGAATAAAATATTAAGTAAGAATACAGGGCAAACTGTGAAGACTATTGAAAAAGATACGGACAGAGATAATTTTTTATCGGCCCAAGACGCTTTAGAATATGGACTTATTGATGAAATTGTTTCAGCCAGAAAATAGATAGACGATGAAAGATACTAAATTATTTTGCTCATTTTGTGCTTCCAGTGAATCGGAAGTGGATTTTCTCGTTGAGGGTGAAAATGTTTACATTTGTGATTGCTGTGTAAACAAAGCCAGTGATATTGTAAATGAAAACATGAAGAAGTCTTATATGGGACTTTCCATGAATATGCAGAAACCGCTGGATATTAATCGACGCTTGAATGAGCATATTATCGGTCAGGAGAAAGCAAAACGTATTGTTTCGGTGGCGGTGTATAATCATTTTAAACGATTGAATAATCGAAATGATGAAGACGAGGTGCAGATTGAAAAGAGTAATATCTTATTAGTTGGCCCAACAGGAACAGGCAAAACCCTTATTGCCAGCTCTCTTGCAAAATCTTTAAATGTACCATTTGCTATTGCGGATGCCACTGTTCTCACCGAAGCTGGATATGTAGGTGAAGATGTAGAAAACATATTAGTTCGTCTTTTTCAAGCTGCGGACTATGATGTCTCTCGCGCAGAGATGGGTATTATTTACATTGATGAGATTGATAAAATTGCCCGAAAAGATGGAAATCCATCAATTACCCGTGATGTATCTGGGGAAGGTGTGCAGCAAGCATTATTGAAAATGCTAGAAGGTACAAAGGCAAATATTCCCCCCAAGGGTGGACGTAAACATCCTGAACAACCTTTAGTTACAATAGATACCACCAATATTTTGTTTATTTGTGGGGGTGCATTCCAAGGTCTTGAAGATATAATTGAAAGACGATTGTCAGGTGGCGGAATGGGTTTCAATCGTGATGTGAAAGAAACGGTAGAAGATAGTCATTTATTCAAGAATGCCTTACCCAGTGATTTACAAAAATATGGATTCATTCCAGAATTGATTGGTAGAATGCCTGTAATTGCTCCACTTGAAGCACTCACCGATGTAGCCATGCTTTCAATATTGACTGACCCCAAAAATGCATTAGTAAAGCAGTATAAAAAATTGTTTGATTTAGAGAAAGTTCATCTGGAGTTTACTCCTCAGGCATTGAAAGAAATTGTTAAGATTGCAAAAGATAGAAAAACAGGTGCCAGAGCATTACGATCTGTGATTGAAGAGGCCATGCTAGATATTATGTTTGAAGTTCCGTCAATGACAGATATTGATACATGCATCATTACGGATGATGTAATAAAAGATGCAGCCGCACCTATTTTTAAGATGTTAAAAAAGCAAACCGCATAGTTCCCTGTAACATCCCGTTACAGCCATAGTGTCGGTTTCATCACAGATTTTTCATAATATGATTCCTAAATTAATGGGAATCTAGAATAGTTTTATTATTTATGACGAAGTTAAAACAAATATATCAACGATTTTTCCGCATGGGTTTATTAGTGGTAATAATTATTCCATCAATACTCCTATCTCAAGACCCCCCAGAAGAATTTCAGTTTAGTCAATCCACACTACAAGCGTTTTATTTTTTTACAGATATTACTATAAATGATGAATCTATTGAGCTAGATGACTGGGTCGCAGCTTTCAAAGGGGGCCTTTGCGTGGGTGCACGTCAATGGGATACTTCAGGTTTTTGTTCAGACCCCATTTACTCAGATAAAATATCGTGTGAGGCCGCAGGCATTTGTAGTGATCCACAATTTAATAATAACGAATATGATTGTACCGATGAAAATGGTACTTGGAGTGGCGAAAACTGGACATGGAATCAATGTAATGGTGGAGTTTGTGATGTACCTGCCATGGGCTTGGATGGCGCAACATATACAGAAGGGTATATGGAAATTGGAGATGTTCCTACCTTTAAAATTTACGATGCCTCTTCTGGAAATATTTTTGATGCGACACCATCTGTAGAAGTTGGCTCATGGTCAGTGAATGGCTTCTCAATGAATGATTTATTAGAGGCAAGTGAAGTAATAATCGGTTGTACCGATAATACGGCTTGTAATTATGATTTAAATGCAACAGAACCATGTACGGATTGTTGTCTATATATAGAAGACTGTGCTGGAGAATGTGGTGGTAGCGCAGAAGATTTAGGTTGTGGATGTAATATAGAAGGCCCATCTGGTTGTGATAATGTATGTGGTTCTATTTTAGAGAATGATACTTGTGGCGAATGTGGTGGTGATAATTCCACTTGTACTGGCTGTATGGACGAGTTAGCATGCAACTTCGATGAAACCATTATAATTGAAAATAATC
>JABHHG010000235.1 GCA_018671635.1 Fidelibacterota bacterium
AATACTTCTTAAGCACCTGCTTTGGGAGCAGGGGGTCGCAGGTTCGAATCCTGCCACCTCGACACAAGAGAACTAATAGAACCCCCTCTACAAAAGGGGGTTTTTTATTACCCATTTATAATTCATCACCTACCAAAATAATCCACTAAAAAGCAAAATTAAGGTCACTTTTTAAGGTCACCATTATAAATTGGCTCAAAACTTTGAAAAAACTAAGGTCACTTTTCAGGCAATTAAAACGAGGTTCTTATAATTGAGCTTTATAAATCACCTCTATAATTTTTACGAGGTTAATGTCCCTCTGTTCAATAAAAGTGCCTCCACACGCCAATCCCACACCAAGAACCTCATTATATAAGACTTTCAATGGGGTATGGGTGCATAGAAATACCCTGACACTCATTCTGATATTTCGTAAGTTTAGGTATGAAAAATAAACTCAATATAATCTCTTTAGTAGCAGTTGTCTTAGGTTCTTATTCAATTTTTGTATCTGCAAATGTTAGAAATGTTGATTTTCTTTTAATCTTTGCATCTGGAGCTGTTTCAGGTATTTTATTATTGAAAGTACTGAGAGATTTCAAATGAAACTCCTATATACACTCATAATATTTTTTTGAGCCTTTATTAATAAGTTTCAATATAATTGTGTGGCAGGCTAAATTATGATTCAAAAATAAGGTTACTTATGAGCAAATTATTATTTATTGGATTATTATTAACATTGACAGTTGGTCAGGACTGTAAGGGTAATGAAGTTGAATTGCGTGGTCAATGTTATAACATTAAAGAAACCACTACTTTAAATCATAGCCAGATTACAGGTGTGCCCATTATACCTTTTCCAGAAGAAATATTTAAATTAACAAATCTAACCAGTTTGATTCTAGACTATCCTGCCTTTGAAGGTAAAATTCCCCCAGAGATAGGAAATCTTACGAATTTAACTGAATTGACTTTAAACGGTATTAGAGGTTCAGTAGAACTTCCCCCAGAGATAGGAAATCTTACGAATTTAACTAAATTAACTATGTATAATTGTGGACTGAAAAAGGCGCCTGCAGAAATTGGAAATCTTGCAAATTTAACTGAATTAGATTTGCATAGAAATAAACTAACTGGTAAAATTCCATTAGGAATAAGTTATTTAACGAATTTAGAAATGTTAGATTTGTCATCCAATCAACTTACTGGTTCAATGCCACCTGAGATAGGACAATTAGAAAACTTAACTTATTTAGATTTGAGTGAAAATTTATTTGCTGAAATTCCTTCATTGATAGGACAATTATCAGAATTAAAATATTTAAATATGAATGATAATCTCCTTACTGAAATTCCATCCCAGATAGGGAATTTAACAAATCTAACAGATTTAGATATGAGTATTAATCAACTTACTGGTTCAATGCCACCTGAGATAGGTAATCTTATAAATTTAGAAATGTTAGATTTGTCATCCAATCAACTTACTGGTTCAATGCCACCTGAGATAGGAAATCTTATAAATTTGAATGAATTGTACTTACTCAATAATCAACTTACTGGTAGCTTCCCCCCTGAACTTTTTAAGTTAAAGTTTAGATATATAATTCTTCGTGGAAACAAATTTTCAGGTAATATTCCAAAAGAAATTTGGCCTGAGGTGGATTGTTGTTAAGGCCTTTTAAAAAGAGCTATAAACAAAAAAGTTCTTAGATGATACATCATACCTAGAGACAGCCTACACGCAAGTTCAGGACAAAGCGTCAGAGATGGAAGAAGAGACAGGGAAGACATTCCTTGGCTATCCACTACCTACTGCGATTGTAGATGAGTGGGAGAGGACTTAGTGTAAAATATTCGAAGATTAATTTTAACCTTGATTTGTGATAGGAAGAAATTGAGCAGATATCTTTGATATTTTAAAACGAGAGTATAATACTTAATTAGTGGAATATAAATATGTCTTTGATTGCATTTATAAAAAATAGCCTAATAGAAATAAGTCCGTGGCAAAATATAAAAACGCTACATACCCATATTCGTGAAGATATTTTAGCGGGAATTACCGTGGGTATAATTGCATTACCCTTGGCTCTTGCGTTTGGAGAAATTTCACAATTGGGACCCGTCGCTGGTATTTGGGGGGCTATTGTCGGTGGAATTATAGGGGGTCTATTTGGTGGGTGTATGGTGGGCGTAAGTGGTCCTACTGCACCAAAATCGGCTCAAATTGCGGCTTTTATGGGTGTTTTTGTAATTGGGTCTACCAATGAACCTGACCTGGTAGCGGCATTTTCAATTATATTTCTGAGTGGATTTATCATGGTGTGTATTTCCATGTTGAAAATTTCCAGGTATATTCATTATACGCCTTATCCTGTGGTTGCAGGATTTATGTGCGGTATCGGTGTTATTGTAATTCTTACCCAAATAAATGCCTTTGTTGGTTTAGAGGCCGAGAAAACAATACATGCTGTTTTCAATAATGTTGGATATACC
>JABHHG010000100.1 GCA_018671635.1 Fidelibacterota bacterium
ATCAAAATAACAATCTTGGAGGGAGGCACCATTACTGCCACCACATGCACCATCGCAGTCAAGATCAGCAGTACAGTTGCCATCACAGTCATAATTATCTTCCGCATAGGTACAATCACCTTCAGCGCCTGTATTACATGCAGAATCATCATCACATGTAGCAACAGGAGCGCTGTAAAAAATAGTTAAACAATCATCAATTGAAGCATCAAGTGATGAACCACCGGGGCCAGATAAAACTAGATCACCCAAGCATGGACTTCCATCACCTTCAATTTCTAAAGTTACAAGCACATCGCAAGTATTTCCAGGGATAGAGCTACCTGTCATTGAAAACCCAATCACATTACCACTAGCAGTTGATGCGCTCACCATAAGGCCATTGGCTTCAGAGGCACCACCAGAAGCACCAATAAGCGTTGCCCCAGATACATTAAATTGAAATCCATAAATATCAGCATCACTACAATACAATACATCTACACTAGATGATGTTGGGGCACAATCACCACCAGATGATGCACCACCTTCCAATTCACAGCTACATGTCGTCATTTGGTCCAATGTCTCAAAACAACCATCACCATCACCATCAAAATAACAATCTTGGAGGGAGGCACCATTACTGCCACCACATGCACCATCGCAGTCAAGATCAGCAGTACAGTTGCCATCACAGTCATAATTATCATCAGCATATGTACAGTCACCTTCAGCGCCTGTATTACATGCAGAATCATCATCGCAAGTTGCAACACTTTCTGTATTGCTAAATGAAACACTTGACCCAGACCCTTCATATGAATTATGTGAGCCATCTGCAACATCAACGGTTAAAACATGGTCACCAAAGCCAACATTTATTGAAAAACTATCTGTATAAAACATACCTTGCATTTGACCATCTAGATAGGCATGATAGTGATCACCGTCTCCCATATCGGAACCAGAAACGGTTACATCTATAGAAGTAGCATCAGTAAATTCACTTCCCTCAGCAGGGAAAACAATTGTCACGGCAGGTGAAGCTGGCTCATCAACGGATAAAACCGTCTCCAATGTTATGCCTCCCACGCCACTAAAAACTAAATTCGAAATTGTTTCACAATTTACACCTTCAACAAGCGTACCAGCTCCTTCTGGAATCGTGCCCCCTGTCAATGAAAAACCAAGAACAACACCAGAACTTGCAGAAACCATAAAACCATTTGCTGCAGCATCACCCCCAGTCGCACCTGCGGCACATCCACCATGGCTAAATTGGAATCCAGCAATATCTGAACTAGAAACATAATTAAGATTACCACCATCTAATGTCAATGTCACATCCTGTGCGAACAAGAATAGAACAGAAGTACAAAATACCGATAAATTACGTAATAGTGTATTATACATAGAAAAACTCCTCAATATGATTGAATTGATTATTGATAAAAATATAAATTTTGATTATTGCTTGCAGAAAGACCTCCTCCAGGTATTATGTCTGCCTTACTTCATTTGGTTCCTCAAGAATCTCCCTATAAATAACGAGAATTCTCCTCATGAGGGCCTGTAAAATAGCACGAATTTCCATCTTATTCAAGGAATAAATTGAAAATGATATCTTAATGATTCTCCCCCTATTTCATGAGAGAAAATAACATCAATTAGGTGGGTTCCTTTGTGACATGTCTCACATTTATTTCTAACATATCTCAAATCAATCAATTTACTTTAGATAAATAAAAATGGCATCCTTCAAGATGCCATTTTCTACACTTCATTTAAAAAAATATCACATAGATTCTTTCATAACTTTCACCATAATTGCATTCTGGGCATGCATTCTATTTTCTGCTTCATCAAACATAATTGAATAATCAGCATCACATACAGAATCTGTAACTTCAACACCTCTCTCTGCAGGCAAACAATGCATGAAATAAGTGTGCTTCCCTGTGGCGGCCATTAAATCATCATTTATTTGAAATCCTTCGAAACGGCGACGGCGCTCCTCAGCTTCTTCTTTTTGTCCCATAGATGCCCATACATCAGTGTAAATCACATCCGCATCTTTTACTGCTTCCATGGGCTCATGAGAAATTTCAATGGTAGAGAGTCCAGCTTCTTTTGCCACCTTCAACATTCCTTCATCTGGTGCATATCCCTCAGGACATGCAATAGTAAGGTGAAACGGGATTCTCATGGCCAATGCCAACCAAGAGTGAACAATATTGTTCCCATCACCAACGTAAGTGATTTTCATATCATCGAGATTACCCCGATGTTCGTAAACCGTTAAAATATCTGCCATAATTTGACAAGGATGGTTAAAATCTGTAAGCCCATTCACCACGGGCACAGATGCATTTTCAGCTAATTCTAAAATATGATTATGCTCAAATAAACGTGCCATAATCATATCATTAAATCGGCTCAATACATTTGCTATGTCAGAAACAGATTCTCGCTTACCTATACCAATGTCATTGGGACCTAAAAATAAAGCATGACCACCCAATCTAAAAAATCCCGTTTCAAAAGATACCCGTGTTCTTGCAGATGGTTTGGCAAAAATCATTGCCATTGTCTTCCCTGCAAAGGGCTTATAATCTTCACCCTTTTTCAACTTGGCTTTAATCCATTTTGAGAGCTCTAAGGTCTCCCAAATTTCTTCTGTAGTAAAATCAGTAATATGTAAAAAATCTCTTTTCATCAATTATCCTTTATAATATATATCGGCGAAGATCCTCATCTTCACTCAAATTGCTTAATTTTTTCTGCACCATTTTCTTGTTAATTGAAATTTCAGTAATCTTTTTATCAGGAAGATCAAATAAGATATCATCAAGCAAACTGGTCAAAACTGTATGTAAGCGGCGTGCTCCAATGTTCTCCATAGTGTCATTCAATTCTGTGGCAATTTTTGCAATCTCATTGATGGCATCTTTATTGAATTCTAATGTTACCCCTTCCGCTTGGAGCAATGCCTCATACTGTTTCAACAATGCATTCTTAGGCTTTGTCAAAATTTTAACAAAATCACTTTGAGACAAATTATCTAACTCCACTCGAATGGGAAAGCGACCCTGTAATTCGGGAATCAAATCTGAGGGCTTGCTCACATGAAACGCACCGGCCGCAATAAATAATATATGATCCGTTTTTACTTGGCCGTATTTGGTACTTACTGTTGAACCTTCCACAATGGGGAGGATATCACGCTGTACCCCTTCACGCGAAACGTCGGGAGAACTACCGCCACCCTGTCCCGCAATTTTATCAATCTCATCCAAGAAAATGAATCCACTTTGTTCCACGCGATCAATTGCCACTCGAATTACATCATCCATATCAATGAGTTTTTCGGCCTCTTCTTCAGAAAATATTTCTCGTGCCTCAGACACTTTCATCCGCTGTGTTTTCTTTTTAGATGGCATCACCGAGCTAAGCATATCCTGGATATTTGATGACATGTCATCCATACCCAGTGGACCCATCACTTGAAGCATGGGCATTGATTTTGATTTAGCCTTAATTTTTATTATTCGACTTTCAAAATCACCGTTCTCTAATCGATCTTTCATTTTTTTACGTGTACGATCTTGACGGTTTATGGCTTCTTCAGAAATAGATTCTTTTTCACCGGTGGGAAACAAAATTTCTAAAATTCGCTCATTGGCATTACGCAATGCTTTACCGATGACCTTTGCTTCTGATTCACTTCTCACCTGTTTTACAGAAACCTCAATTAAATCACGAATCATTGATTCAACATCTCGCCCCACATAACCCACTTCAGTAAATTTTGATGCTTCTACTTTTACGAATGGAGCATTTACCAATGTGGCCAATCGCCGAGATATTTCTGTTTTACCAACTCCTGTTGAACCGATGAGTATAATATTATTGGGGCTAATTTCTTCCCGAAGTGGTTCATCCACTTGTTGACGACGCCATCGATTTCTCAACGCAATGGCAACAGATCGCTTGGCACTACTTTGACCAATAATATATTTATCTAATTCTCTTACTATTTTTTTGGGCGTTAATTTTTCCATTATGCTTTCAATACGGTTATACTATCATTTGTGTAGATACATATATCGGAGGTGATTTTTAGTGATTTTTTTACCACCTTTTCGGGATTCTTTTCTCCCGCACTAATAAATGCACGTGCGGCAGCGAGAGCATATCCAGATCCACTTCCAATGGTTATTATTTGATCATCAGGTTCAATCACATCACCAGAACCGGATAGCAAATAGGAATTTTTCTTATCCATAATAGCCAAAAGGGCATCCAATTCTTTTAAGATTTTGTCGGTTCGCCAATCTTTGGCTAAATCAACAACTGCCCGCTGGAGGTTTCCATTCATCTCATCTAATTTACATTCAAATTTTTCAAACAAAGCCATGGCATCCGCCGCAGCGCCGGCAAAGCCCGCCAAGACTTCTCCATTATAAAAACTACGGACTTTTATAGCCTTCGATTTCATTTGGATATCGCCCATAGTCACTTGGCCATCACCACCCAATGCAATTTTATTGCCGATGCGAACCCCCAAAATGGTGGTGGATTTAAAAGAATATTCCATTATAACTCCCGTCTTAATCGTGCCAC
>JABHHG010000195.1 GCA_018671635.1 Fidelibacterota bacterium
GGTGGATTCATGGTGATTCGTTTAGCAAATGGTATGGTAACCACCATAGATTTCAGAGAGACCGCCCCAGCAAAGGCATATCGAGATATGTTCTTGGATGATTCTCTCAATGTTATTTCTGGAAAGAGTTGGTCCACATCATGGGCTACCGGTGTACCCGGTTCTGTAGCAGGGTTTGGGCTGGCTCATGAAAAGTATGGTTCCACTCAATGGAAGAATTTAGTGTATCCATCTTCTCGGTTGGCACTAAAAGGCTTTAATTTAGATTTAGTGAATTATAGTTATATGAATTCACCCTATTACAATAATTATTTATCAAATGATATTGAAACGGCTAAAATATTCACCAAAGAAAACGGAGATATATTTGAATTGGGTGAGCGGTTTATTCAACAAGATTTAGGATTGACCCTAAAACGTATCGCCCGAAAAGGGTACAAAGAGTTTTATGAAGGCAAGACTGCTGATATGATTGTGGATTGTATGAATCGAACTGAGGGACTTATCACCAAAGATGATTTAATGAATTATAATGCTATTGAGCGAACGCCTGTAGAATTTGAGTATCGTGGATACAAAGTATATTCTATGCCTCCTGCATCTTCAGGAGGTATCACTATTGCTGGAATATTGAATCAGCTTGAGAATATTGAATTGGGGAAATTAGATTACCACAGTGCCCAACACATCCATTATGTATCTGAGGCAGAGCGACGGGTTTATGCGGATAGATCAGAATTTATGGGTGATATGGATTTTGTGCCCGTTCCATTAGAGAAATTATCGTCTGATGAATATGCATCGGAACGGTGGGGGACTGTGGACTCACTCAATGCCACTTTAAGTGCAGATGTGTCACATGGTGATATTCCGTTTAATTATGGTGAATCTGAGGAAACTACCCATTATTCTGTGGTAGATAAATGGGGGAATGCGGTGAGCGTTACCACCACTGTAAATGGTTGGTATGGTAATGGTATTGTGGTGGATGGCGCAGGGTTTCTCCTTAATAATGAGATGGATGATTTCTCTTCAAAGCCGGGGGTGCCCAATGCCTATGGTTTGGTGGGAAATGCGGCCAATGCCATTGAACCCAATAAGCGCATGCTCAGTTCTATGTCACCTACAATTGTTGAAGATTCAGATGGCGATTTAGCATTGGTGGTGGGGTCGCCAGGCGGGTCAACCATTATTACCACCACGGCTCAAGTTATAATGAATGTTGTAGATTTTGGTATGAATATTGAGGATGCCATCGAATCACCACGTTTTCATCACCAATGGTTACCCGATATGATTCAATTTGAATCCAGTGGTTTTGCAGTGGAAACAATTAATGAACTCACACGTAGAGGTCATGAACATAAATTTAGAGGCAGTATTGGTGAGGCCAATTGTATTCAAGTGAATGGAGATATGATTTTTGGTAGTGCGGATAGCCGAAAAGGTGCCAGTGCGGTGGGATATTAATGAAATTTAACCAGAAAAAGTTTTTAGAAGAATTGCGAGTCCTCTTCATTTTAGTGGTAGTTGCCTTTACGGTGAAAGCCACATTAGTTGAAATTTATGTGGTGCCTACAGGTTCAATGGAAAATGAAATTTTGGTGGGTGATATGCTCATCGGTAATAAATTTATTTATGGTATGCGAACGCCCACATGGATAGGCTTACCCTATTCACGAATGGGATTCGATATTCCCTGGTTACGATTACCTAAATATAAGCCCGTTGAAAATGGTGATGTTACCATTTTTGAGTTCCCGCGAGATCCATTTCAGAAATATGTAAAACGATGCATTGGGATTGCAGGCGATGTGATTTCTATTTCCATGGGGGATATTATTATTAATGGTCATCAAATGGAATTTCCTAAAAATGCCAAATATATCAAAGGCCATGTTTACAAGCCCGAAAAAGAACAACGGCTATACCCTGAATTATCGGGCAATATGGATAATATTGAAACGTTTACTGTTCCTCATAAAGGCATGGAAATTAACTTTTCTGAAGTGGATGAATGGACATCCGTTATTACGCTCCTCACGCAAGATGGAAACGATGTGCGGATGGGCGATCGACAATTCACCGTTATTGATCCACAAGAAGTGGGGCGAACCCATGGATTTCTCAAATACAAATTGATGGGAATTTTTATGAGCAGTGCTTTAGTGCAACAAAAAGAATATAAGGCTCGCTCTCAATATGTATCGGGATTGGTGAAAGATAATCGCAGTGATGGTTTGTATAATCCGTGGGAGTTTACAGTTCGGCCAGAGGACAATGCGGTTATTTATGAAAATTTAATGGTGAATGGTGAATATATAAAAGATATGGGCAGCTATACAGTTACACATGATTATTACTTTTTCATGGGTGATAATCGAGATAATAGTTATGATTCACGTTTTTGGGGTTTTGTTCCAGACAATCAAATTTTAGGTACGCCACTGGTTTCACTTATCAATTTGGCAAAAATTACATCTATTTTAACAGATCCCTTTAAATTTCTTCGCTTCAATATTGTATCATAGGTAAATTAAACCATGTTCGGATTTATAGCATTTGCATTCAAATTAATATTTGCAGCCATTTTAGGTGGCGCATTCAGTTATATTACTAAAACCAATTCAGAAGCGGAAGATCATTCTGCGATGGTGAATATGGCAATGGTTTCCGTTTTGGCCACATCTTTAGTGGGCTTAACGGTTCAGCTTCCAAATGATTTTAGAGGATTTGCAGTAGGGGCGGCCATTTTTACCGTTCTACATGTAACCAATTCAATAATCAAATTAGAAAATTTGTCACAACGTTTACAGATTCTATTTGCATCCATTATTGGTATTATTGTTGGCGTTGGTTATATTTTACAGGCGGTAGTACTCTGTTTTATATTATTTATGATATTGAATAATAGTGGGGCGCTAATGAGTAGTTTTGTTTCTGATACAAAAGATAATAGTGATTTAACACCCCCTGAAAATAGTTAAATTAGGGATTGTATAATGCTTTAAAACGGTTAAAAATTTAACACACCCTAATAATAGACATTCTTAACCTTTTGATTCAACTGGAATATTTATAATGAGTATAGATTTAGACACAACTGAAGGACGAAAGAAGTATCTTTCTGATAAATTAGATGATTTATTAGATGGAATAAATGATTCCTATGGCAAGTTATTATTGGATGAACTCATAATTCGTTTAGAATTAACGGTTAAAGATTTTAATGAAGAGATGAAAGTTTTAGTAGATCAGTTAGTGAAAAAGGAAAAAGAAAGACAGCAAATTCTTGAAATGATGAAATCCACTACAAGTATAGATTTATCAGAAGCTGACGTTGAAGAAAGTGTGGATGCTGAAGTTGATGTGTCTGAACTATCTGAGTGGGAACAAAAATTAGCAAAAATTGAGAAAGGTTAAGCTTTAATGCAAAGAGCAATCGCAGTTATTACATTTTTTATTATTTTAGCAGGTGGCTATTATTGGTTTGTTATTGATGAGTCTCGATCAAGCCAGATGGTGGAGCTAGAGTCTAGTGATGTATCGCTAAAAGGAGATGTCACATCAACCCTAGAAGTGCATGACCGATTAGAGCTAAAATGGATTGGAACTAGCAAGCATGTGAGAACCCTTCAAGACGAAACCCATACCCATTATGATACTTATGCATCTAAGATGGATTCAATCGATGTGGTATTTGACCGAATGAAATTAGATATTGAGCAATTAGAAGAAAGGCTTATTCAAAAATTAGATCGTTTAAATGATGATATTAGAAATGTATCTGAAAGTTTCGACTCATATAAACGTACTGCAAACCGTACTGCACGTGAAATGAAGAATGATATTACTACATTGCGTGATGATTTAACGGTCATTGATAAACAGTTGAATCCCGAAAAATACGAAGAGAAGAAAAAATAATTCTTTATAATTAAGCTATATTGAAGAGGGGGTGATGTTGTCATCCCCTTTTTTATTATGTGAAATAAATCTTTGTAGAGATAAACGTCATGGTTAATTTATATAAACACTATGAGGATTTATGTTTGTTACAGATGATATAATTGGTGATATAATTTTCATTTCATTTCAGGATGTTTCACAATTTGTGGATGTGGGTATTTCTGAACCCACAGGCCATTATTTAGTTAAAGGTCAAGACCATTTAGGTTTATGGCTTAAACATCCCGGAATATGTATTATTACCGCAGAAGATGAGTTTGGAAAACCGTTGCCCGCTAATCAACAAGTCAAAGAAGAAATTGAGACAACCTATTTTGTGCCATGGCATCAAGTTAAAACCATGATGCATTATCCCAATCGCGAAGGCTTTGATTTGCCCGAAGATTTGTTTAAAAAGAAAATTGGATTTAGACAAGGAGGTGATGATGCTGACGGGAACCATTAAGAAATGGGAACAAAGTAAAGGGTGGGGATTTATTGAAGGTGATGATGGAGAAGATTACTTTATAAATGTTGCCAATGTGAGAAAAGGTCAGCGTATGCGTTTAGGCCAACGGGTAAAATTTGATTATGCCCAAACCCAAAGAGGGATTGAAGCTGAAAATGTAAGTGAGTTCTAATTAACTCAAAAGTATGCTAGACACCGAAATCGGTTCTAAATTTTTCCTCCTCCAAGATTCCTCCCTATTATCCATATTTCATGTGTGTATAAGAAGGAATTTTGCTTTATTTTTTATTCTCGTATTTAATCAATATATTTAACAAATAGGAATCTGTGGATAAAATTCGCATTAATAATATGAAATTTTTTGCCAATCATGGCGTAGCTCCAGAAGAAAAATCAGTGGGGCAAAACTTTGAAGTTGATATAGAAGTATCCACCTCCTTGAAGGCTGCCGCTACTTCTGATGATTTGTCAGCATCCATTGACTATTCAGTATTATTAACCATTGCGAAA
>JABHHG010000086.1 GCA_018671635.1 Fidelibacterota bacterium
TAAATGATATTGTTTTGCTTGTACCTTCAAATATACAAGGGAAAGAATTGCGGGAGTTTCTTGAGATTAAAGGTGTGAAAGTGATGGATAGTTTTTCCAGAAATTCAAAATTTGCCTTTTCATTACTTAAGGATAGTGATCAAATTGATGATTTTATAAAAATCACAACGATTTATAGTTTTAAAGGTTGGGAGATGCCTCATGTTATAATTTTGACTGAATTAGATAATGTATTCACAGATACTAGCAATTTTCTAATGTATACTGCATTAACAAGAACTCTCAATAGTTTATTTGTAGTTAACAGGTTGACAGAATATATATCTTTTGGTAAATATTTAAATTCTATTGGGAAATAAATTTAATACATAAACCTAAACCCACCTCTCCAATTCTTCCTTCCGAACCCAGTTAGCATATATCTCAGTAGTAAATAATTCAACGCTCACTTTGATGGATGTTTGTAAATTATCTAATTAAATAAGGAATAGAAATGAAAGATAAAAAAGTATGTTGTTATTTAGCTATCGCTTGTGATTTGGTCTGTTTTGTATTTGGGTCATATTTATTTAGTTTAGCTTTAATTGGTAAAACTTGTACAGCGGCTGCATGTAGTGCCTGTTGTGGCTGTTTGAGTAGTTTAGGACTTCCTTTGATTGCTTTGGGATTTGTAGTTAAATGTTGGAGTGGTAAATGTTGTACATCTACTTGCTCTGAACCTAATTCAAGTTCTAACTCTGAATAAATATAAACAGTTTTCATTACTGTTCGGGAGAAAGTTAAGTAAAGCCCTTCATTTGGGGGGCTTTTTTATTTATCCGCAAACTATATTAAGCTTACATATCTAATCAAGGAAACAATAGAATGGAAACAATGACATGTAAACAATTGGGTGGTGCTTGTGATGTTGAATTTAAAGCTGAGACCTTTGATGAAATAGCTCAATTGAGTCAACAACATGGTAATGAAATGTTTCAAAAGGAAGATGAAGCACATTTAAATGCAATGAATAAAATGCAGAAGATGATGCAAGCTCCAAATGGAATGCAAGAGTGGATGGATAAAAAACGAAATGAGTTTAATTCCATCTAAGATAAAACAAGTTGGAATCTGACTTTTTTAGCACATTTGAAATATGGGAAAAACTAACCCCCTATGATTCGCAGGGTTATTATTCTGATGAATGTTTCTAAATTTCTATTTGCTTAAATATAATTCAATTACTTGATTATTATTTGTTATCCTCATCAGTTCAAATATAAAAGGAGAAGAAGTGAGTGAAGTAACAGAAGAACAGAAAATGCATCACTATATGGGTATAGAGATGAATATTCAGACTTGGAATCTTCTAGATAATAAAGAAAGAAATGAACAAGATGATTTTCGGATGATTAATTTTGCTAAAGCATCTTTATATCATTGGAGGAAATCAGATAAATATGAATTAGTCAATGAACAGAGAGGGCAATGGATGCTATCTAGGGTTTATTCATGTTTAGGAAAAGCTGAAGAAGCATTATCTTATGCAAAAGAAACATTGAAAATTACGGAAGAACAAGATTTACAAGATTTTGATTTAGGATATGCTTATGAATCAATGGCAAGGGCTTATGCTGCATTCGATAATAAAGATGAATCAATAAAATGGTTGGAAAAAGCTAAAAAGGCTGGTGATTTAATCAAAGATGATAAAGATAATGAGTACTTTATTTCAGATTTAGAATCAGAACCTTGGTTTAATATTAAATAACTAATCATCCTGCATGTAGTATTTGAAGATGAACAACTATCAGGTCATATTGATGATATCAAAATTAATTCAAATTGGATATTATTGGTACCTCATTAAATTACAATTTGATACATTTATTAAATTAATTGAGTTGTTATTTAATGTAAATTTATATCAAGAAAAAGTTGTGTTATTATCGTATAAACCGTAGAATTTTTAACAAAAGGAGCAATATGAGAGTTTTTTTAAATACTATATTAGTTGGGATGGGGTTATTGATGATTTCAATATTGTCTGCACAAGACCCATGTTCTCAATTTGATGCAGAAATGTGTGAAAAAATGCCCTTTTGTGAACTCTCTGATGCTGGCTGTGTAATGGCAGATTTTGGTGATGATGGTGGCTGGAATGACGATGGCGGCTGGAATGATGACTCAACTGGTTGGAATGATGATGGTGGCTGGGAAGAAGTTGATA
>JABHHG010000133.1 GCA_018671635.1 Fidelibacterota bacterium
AGTCACATGTAACAAGCCCCTGATCTTCACAAGGAACATCACCAGGACATAAACAACCAACACAATCCCAGCCGTATGTCCCCTCTAAAGTTGCACAATCAATTCCAAATTCAGTCCATGCAGTATCACAGCATTCACTGCCATTGGCTGACCAATCAAGTTCGCATGCACCACATTCAGCACTTGGTGTACAATCTGCGGGACAACTCAGTTCCGTTTCATCACCATTACAGGAGCCGTCACCACATTCAGGGGGAAGATCACCAGGACAATCACAACCAGCACAATCCCAGCCGTATGTACTCTCTAACGTTGCACAATCTATTCCGAAATCATCCCAAGCTGTATCGCAATTTGCACTACCATAAGCACTCCAGTCAAATTCACATTCCCTCGTTTGCCCATTAGATACACTTAAAGGCTCATGTATGTTTTGTTTAATTTGTGTTTCATCTAAACCCTTAGGTGCAATCAATACATGCTTAGCATCCAAAGCAGCTTTTCGACTATTTTCATAGGAATCTGCAAATACAGAACCTAGAAGTAGTAGCGTTGAAGCTATAACGGTTATAATAGATTTATATGGTTTCATTTACTTCCTTTCCAATCTCCTCCAGGAAATTGATTTAATTGATATTAATTGACTGAAGTTTTTATAAATCTCACTGATGAAACTAGTCGTCAGAGTTAGAAAACTTCTCTCAAGTTACGGATATAAATATACCCTAGCACTCCCATACGGGACAGGAAAGTTACAAATTGTTACAAGGATTATAAAAGGAGGAAATTCTTAAACTAACTCTTCACCCAATTTCAAATTAAACTTTCGACGAAGTAATCCACTGAAAAGATAGAAAAGGGGGGTATCAATGAGGGCGATGAGCATTTTAAATAGGAACCCATTTATAAATAATATTGAGAATTTCTCCCAGGGAATCACTCCAAAATAGCAAAGGAGAAACAGCACTGAACTTGTATCTACCACCTGAGAGAATATTGTTGAACCGTTATTTCGAAGCCATAAATGTTTGTTTTTGGTTAATTTTTTCCAAAAATGAAATACGCGTATATCAATAAACTGTGCAGTTAAATATGCCGTCATAGATGCAAAGACCGCAGGGCCAAATAATCCAAAGACCTTTGTGAATAGAGAATCGTCTACCGGGGACCATGCCGTAGCCGTTACGGCATCGGCAATAAGGATAACACCCATTATAAATATACTTGACACAAATCCAGAAATAACCACTTGATTGGCTTTCTTTTGCCCATAAATCTCTGAAATTAAATCCGTAACCAAAAAAGTTATGGGGTAGGGTAGAATTCCCACCGAAAGCTCAAAGGTGTAATTTCCAATAAGAGGAATCCAAATATCCCATGTAAAAAATTTCTGAAATATTAAATTTGATGCAATAAGAGATGCAATAAATATCCCCGAGAGAAGAATATAAAATTTATTAGCAGTCTCATGCATGGATTCATTCTTCACTATTCTATACCCTCTACTTGATGTACTTTTAATAAATTAGTACTGCCTGAAATGCCCACTGGAACTCCTGCCGTGAAAATAAATTTTTGGCCTTTTCTCACCAATCCTTCATACAGCAAAAGCTCCTCTGCATTTTTCAGCATCTCATCGATGGTTGATTTTTGATTAATGAAAAATGTATTCACCCCCCAATAAAGGCTCAATTCGCCACATAGTTTTTTATTGGGACTAATGGCAATAATACTGGCATTGGGTCTGAAATTTGATAAATGTTTTGCAGTACTACCAGATTCAGTCATAACTGCAATTACAGGAGTAGAAATATCCTCAGAAATTTCAAAGGCTGCATGGCAAATAGACGTAACCACCGTTACTTTTTTAAATTGAGGGATGTGCCGTTGAAAATTTTCACTGGTTCGAGAAATTTCACGCTCAACATTAATAGCAATGGATGCCATGGTTTCCACCGATTCAACGGGGAAAGCTCCCGACGCTGTTTCACCCGACAACATAATGGCGTCTGTGCCATCATATATTGCAGATGCAATATCCCCCACTTCCGCACGCGTAGGTGAGGGATTCTCAATCATAGACTCTAACATTTGAGTTGCCGTCACTACAGGTTTCCCATTTTTATTGCACATGGCAATAATACGTTTTTGCAAAATAGGAACTTGTTCTAAAGGCATTTCTACCCCCAAATCTCCACGAGCAACTAAAATTCCATCAAAAGCATCCACAATAGATCTCAAATTTTGAATGGCTTCTGGCTTTTCAATTTTGGCCAATAATGGGATATTCTTTCCTGATTCTGCGAAAATTGCATCTACCACATCTCGATCTTCTGCATGCCGAACAAATGAAAGGGCAATCCAATCCACATCCAATTTAATACCCAACTCTAAATCATTTAAATCTTTCTTGGTGATAGGCGGAAGATCTAATTCCACCCCTGGAAAATTCACGCCTTTTACCGGCAAGATAGTGCCATCATTTAATGCTTTAAGAATTAATGTATAATCATCTTTCTTCTCTTCCACTTTAAAACTTATTTTTCCATCATCAATTTTTACGGATGAATCTGAATTGACTTCATTAAATTTAATTTTTATGCCCAGAGGGATTTGAACATCCCCTACACCCAATGAATATAATTTATTTTTTTCAATATTTAGGCTCTTGGGAATATCTTTCGCAACTCGAATTTTAGGCCCACATAAATCTATTAGAATTCCAACTCGTGTTTCAGTTTCGGCTTCACAGTCACGAATCAGTGAGACCAATTCTTCAACGTCTGAATCCTTAGAAACATGTGACATGTTAATCCGAACAATATTTACCCCTGCATTCATCAATTTGCAGATAGTTTTCTTATCTGAACTGGAGGGTCCTAATGTGGCTATAATTTTAGTTTTACGCATTTATTTCTTTTCTGAATTCAATATTTGAACAAGTTTGTCAAAGGCAAGATTTAAGCCTCTGGATGAGGGCTGAACAATTTCCATTTTCTCGTTTAACAATAGTACAGTGGGAATCCCTGTTGGCTTTATCCACGTATGTAATAATTTTTCTGAGTCGGCAAAAACCGGTACCCCATCATGTGGATATTGACTATACCAATCCTGAATACTGGCTAAACTTGCATTATCTCGATATTCGTCAGCATATTGTACATTTATTAATATAATTTTACCCGTTTCAACCCATGGCTTGAGTTGGAGGTATGCAGATTTCCACCATGGCTGATAGGTCACCTCAGGGTCACCATAGGTCATCCATGCAGATAATTGATTGCAAGGCGTACACCACGATGCAGATAGTTCAAGTAGAATATACTTTCCTTGTCCTGAAAAATCATAAACATCAACCATTTCACCGAATTGATCCATCATTTTGAAACGAGGTAAATGTGTGCCTTCTTTTGGACTACAATAGTTTCCACGAGGATATTGCACACAATTATTGTTTGAACAATCCGAATTTTGAATACAGTCACAGGTTATATCTCCCGGACAGTTTGCACCAAAGCTATCGAATGAAAGTGAATCCTTCTCACTATTATAAGGCCAACCACCCTCATAAATAAAGCTAGAGGCATCTTTAGGATTTGTACCTGCATGTAATTCATCTCGATCAGAATACCCATCTTTGTCTGTATCAACGACTTGGCCCGAGAATACAATAGATATTCCAATCATCAACATATATAAGAAATTACGCATCATAAAAAAATTACCCTTTTCCCAAAGCGATAATCTACACCTCCAAAGGAATTTCATTTTACCATAACTTTTATGTTTTGTAAGAGATACTTAGTCAGAATAAATTCCCTGACCGAAAAAATGGAAAATCTAACACATAAGATTAAATTTTGGGGCGTTCGCGGCTCCTTTCCATCACCCAGAAAAGATACCGTCATTTTTGGGGGACATACTTCCTGCGTGGAAATTCGTACCGCAAAGAATGAACTCATCGTGCTGGATATGGGAACGGGCTTTCTAGATTTAGGTTCATCTCTCATGAGTGAAACTAATGCCCCATCTGAGGCACATGTTATAGTGAGTCATTTCCATTGGGATCATTTGTTTGGATTTTTAGGATTTGCACCATTTTTCGATCCAATGCGATCTTTCCACATTTATGGGAAAGATGACAAGATGACCCCTGAAGAAATTATTGACTATATTCAAAATCCTACATTTTGGCCCGTAAGTATGGATATGCTAAATGCCAAAATTGATTTACACACTTTCCCCAATGACGAATTGGTTATATCAGATGATATTCGAATTAAGTTCACTTTACATGGACATCCCAACGGTGCCAATAGTTATCGTATCGAAATTGGGAACTCTGTAATAGTGTATTCTACAGACTGCGAACATCCAACAGAACATCTAAATCATCATGTAGTAGATAATGCTCAAGATGCCGATGTGCTCATACACGACGCACAATATACCGATGAAGAATTACCTGCACATAAAGGTTGGGGGCATAGTAGTTGGCAACAAGCGGTGGGGGTGGCAAAAGCTGGAAATGTGAAACAACTCATCCTTTACCATCATGATCCTTCTCGGAATGATGATGCCATGTCTCAACTTGAGGCAGATGCACAGGGTGAATTTCCAAATACGTTAGCCGCACGACAAGGTATGGAAATACACATCCCGGCTTCATATTAAGCTGTTTTAACACAGCCCTTACCCTTCTTAAATTTCACCTCAGTTTTATTATGAAAAAAATCTATCTTGATATCGCAGCAACCACTCCGGTTGACCCTAAAGTGGCCACCCTTATGTCGCAAGTAATGACGCAGACATTTGGGAACCCCTCCAGCATCCATAAATTTGGACAAGAATCGCACTCCGTAATTGAGCGTGCGCGTTTACAATTGGCCACTGCATTAAGCTGTGAGCCTGGAGAAATAATTTTTACGGGAGGGGGTTCAGAATCAAACAACCTTGTACTTCAAGGGATTCTGAATTCAGGCGATCATATTATTACTTCTGCCTACGAACATCCTGCCATATTAAATGTGATTGAAGCACTTCAAACTAAAGGGGTAGAATCTACATTAGTGAATCCCAATAAAGATGGAGTAATTGACTGTCTTGACGTTATTAACGCTATTCAGCCCAATACAAAACTGATTTCCATAATGACCGTAAATAATGAATTGGGTACCATTAATCCTATTGCAAAATTGGGTGAAATTTCTGTTGAAAATAATATTTTGTTCCATACTGATGCAGTTCAGATGTTTGGCAAACTCCCCATGGATTTGTCAGAAATCCATATTAATTTTATGAGTATGTCTGCCCACAAACTTTATGGCCCAAAAGGGGTGGGAGCATTGTACATTCGGCAAGGTAATAAATTACCGGCCATTCTTCATGGGGGTGGTCAAGAAAATGACCTCCGACCGGGAACTGAAAATATTCCGGGGATTGCTGGTTTTGGATTAGCCGCAGAATTAGCCACCGAAAATCTACCCACAAATATTGAAAATATTTTAGAATTAGAGAAACGATTCCTTAATGCGCTAACTGAAAATAGCATTGAATTTACTCGCCATTGTACGTCACATATTCCGGGATTGATGAATATTAGTTTTCATGATGTACTATCTAAACCCCTTCTTATGAATTTAGATATGGAGGGAGTGGCTATTTCTGCAGGATCTGCATGTGCATCGGGGACATTGAAGGCATCCAAAGTTCTATTACAAATGGGTGTTTCTGAAAAACTGGCATCAGAATCCGTTAGAATCTCATTGGGGAAACTACATACCAAAGATGATGTGGATTCTGCCATCCAAAAAATCATTGAGCTCATTACAAGATTAAAAATTACGGCTGAAATTAATGCCTAAGAAAAAAGTATTAGTGGCCATGTCAGGCGGTGTGGATAGCTCCGTTGCACTCTCCCTTCTCATTGATGAGGGATATGAATGTATTGGCGTCACCATGAAACTTTGGGAGAATAAAGATCCCATTTCTAACGTAGTTCGCAATAGTAATTGCAATACCGTCGAGGCCATAAATGGTGCCAAAATGGTCTGTGATCGCCTTGGGGTTCATCATTATACATTAGACTTTATGGATATTTTCAAGAAGAATGTAGTGGATGATTTTTCAAAAGAATATCTTACGGGGCGTACGCCAAACCCATGTGTGAGATGTAATTCCATTGTAAAATGGGATACCCTCCTCCAACAAGCTGACATCTTCGGAATCGACTATATTTCTACGGGCCATTATGCGCGTGTTCAACATGAGGATAATGCATCCTATTTGCTAAAAGGTGCTGATGAATTGAAAGATCAATCTTATATGCTATGGCAAATAAATCCAGAGGCGCTCAAAAGAACATTACTGCCTTTGGGAGAAATAACTAAATCAGAAACTCGTGACTATGCAAAAGCACGTGGATTAGAAACTGCAAAGACCCCTGAAAGTATGGATTTATGTTTTGTGAGCGGAGATGATTACTCCAAATTTTTGAATGAAATAATGCCAGAGAAAATGACTTCCGTAACGGCAGGCAATATTATGGATGAAGCGGGTGAAGTGGTAGGCGAACATACGGGATTCACCAATTATACCATTGGTCAACGAAAAGGAATTGGGGTGGCATTTCCAGAACCACGTTATGTGAAAAGGATTAATCCAATGGATAACAGTATTGTGATTGCCCGAAAAGATGCCATGTATGCAGATCATTGTTATGCCTCTCAATTAAATTGGTTCGTTGAACCGCCCATAGAAGAGATGGCAACCTTTGCCCAAATTAGATATAATAGTAAAGGGTCAAATGCTACCATTGTGAGGGAAGATGACAATTATCGAATAGATTTCAATGAGCCTCAGTTGGCCGTAACGCCGGGACAATCCATAGTTTTTTATGAAGGTAACAAACTAATTGGTGGAGGTATAATTGAAGTTAATAGTTAACATATACCTATTCTCAATATATATTTTGTTTAATCTATGTTATACGCAAACTATTGGCTCAACATTATTTGCCACAAATTTTAAAAGACCACTTTTTATTTGCCCACACCCATCTATTAATAATATAATGTTTGTTGTAGAACAGGGTGGGCTAATCTGGAAAATTAAAAATCAAAAAAAAAAAGAACCTTTTCTCAATTTAAAGAAAGAAGTCCATAAACCCATCATTCCTTATGATGAACGGGGATTATTGGGCTTGGCTATACCCTTGGATTTTGAACAAAAGCATAATCTTTATGTAAATTATATAGATAAAAATCATAGCACAGTTATCTCACGTATTAACACATCTACAAATCATGAAGAAATCTTGATCCAATTTAATCAACCCTATTCAAATCATAATGGCGGTATGATGACATTTGGCCCTGACGGATATTTGTATATTTCAGTTGGGGATGGAGGGAGTTCAGGTGATCCTGAGAATAATGCTCAAAACATTAAAAATCTATTTGGCTCAATTCTTAGAATAGATGTGAACGTTGAGAAAGGCTATTTAATTCCTCCATCGAATCCATTTGTAAATACAGAAAATACCAAGAATGAGATATGGGCGTATGGCCTTAGAAATGCTTGGCGCTTCTCCTTTGATAAATTGACTGGAGATTTATACCTTGGAGATGTAGGACAATGGAATTGGGAAGAAATTAATTTTCAACTCGCTTCATCAAAAGGAGGCGAAAACTATGGGTGGAACCATATGGAAGGTTTAAATACTTTTGAAGATTATTCAAAAATTCAGGATGCGATTCCGCCCATTTATGTATATCCAAATGATGCCAATATTTTCAAAGCCTTATTGGGTTGGGATGAAGATGATACTTTCGGTTGTTCCGTAACGGGTGGATATGTTTATCGAGGCGAATCAGTCCCCA
>JABHHG010000136.1 GCA_018671635.1 Fidelibacterota bacterium
CTTCTGCAGTTACTGCAGCTCTATCAATTTCCGGACTACCAACAGACCACTTTTTCTTTGAGGGATTTCTGCCAAAGAAGAAAGGGCGTCAAACTCGATTCAAATTTTTGAAGTCACTTGAAGCTTCCGTTGTGGTCTATGAATCGCCCATGAGAATTATTAAAACTTTAAATGATATCTCAACGTTTATGGGTGATATACGAATTGTATCCGTTTGTCGAGAAATTACCAAAAAGTTTGAAGAGACATTTATGGGAACTATTGGAGATGCAATCACGTATTTTTCTCAGAAGAATCCCAAAGGTGAATTTGTTATTGTAATTGCTAAAGATGGATATGAGTTAAAATGACCTCTCGACTAATTTCATTTGAGGGAATTGACGGTTCAGGAAAATCTACTCAGATTGACCTCCTTTCAGCTTGGTTGACTGAAAGAAATATTGAATTCGTGATAGTAAGGGAGCCCGGAGGTACATCCATATCTGAACGAATCAGGGATATTCTTTTAGATAAACAAAATTTATTTTTTAGTGGTGAATCAGAAAGCTTTCTTTTTTTATCTGCTCGAGCCCAATTGGTAAGTGAAGTTATTCGTCCAGCGCTTGAAAGTGGAAAATTTGTAATTTGCGATCGTTTCATAGACAGCACTTTGGCGTATCAAGGCTACGGTCGAGGAATGGATTTGTCTCAGCTTGAGGCTATGAATAATATGGCGATAGGGGGATGTGTACCAGGGCAAACTTTTTTATTGGATGTAGATATCGAAAATTCTATACAAAGACGAAGTGGCAATGAGGATGATCGAATGGAATCGGCTGGCGTCAAATTTTTAAGTAAAGTTAGAGAAGGATATATTCAGTTGAGTACTCAATTTTCGAATCGTATTAATTTGCTTGATAGTACTGAGGTTAAAAGTTCAATTTTTAACAAAATTACGACACAATTGTGCCGAGTTTATGGAGATTTAAATGTCTAGATTGATTCAAGTTATTTTAATTTTGGGATTTATAAATCCTATTGTGCCCCAAAAATCTGTAAAGGAATCAGTTCAAAAAAATATTAAGCAAAAGTCAGCCCCTGCAAAAAGTGAAGAAACGCAAGCGTATCTTGATATGCTAGAAACTGCGTTTCTTAAATTGCGTGATACCTATGTTGATTCCATTAATGAAAAGGAAATTATTAAGGCTGGTATTAAGGGAATGATGAAGCCAGTAGATCCATATACTCGTTTTTTGAGTGGGTCAAGTAAGGACCGGTTGGATATGCTTCGAACGGGAAAATATGGTGGTGTGGGTATTCAAATAGGCATGAGAAGAGATACGCTTACCGTACTTGCTCCTATGGAAGATAGCCCGGCCTATTCAGAAGGCATTCATTCAGGGGATCAAATTTATAAAATTGATTCCACCCTTACTGAAGGAATGAGTATCAAAGATGCCTCTGCGTTAATTCGTGGCGAATTGGGATCAGTTGTAGTCCTACATATGTTTAGGCCCGTAACAAAAGAGAGAATTGCTTTTGAGCTTACTCGTGCAAATATTAAACTGAATGATGTACCATATTGGGGGCTGGACGAGAATAATATTGGATACATCCGCATTAAGAAATTCTCTAAAAATACGGCCAAGGAATTTAGAGATGCCATGGTAGATATGAGCAAGAATGGTATGAAAGGTCTGGTCATAGATCTGCGTGGAAATTCTGGTGGATTATTAAATAATGCCATCAATATGTTGGATGTTCTGACACCACGGGGAACAGCATTGTTGAGCACCCGTGGTAGAATCGATCGGTCGAATAAGACCATTAGCTCACGTCGGCGCCCTATTGTCAATTCTGATGTGCCCATTGCAGTATTGATCAATCGAAGTAGTGCATCTGCCAGTGAAATTTTGGCAGGGGTATTGCAAGATTTAGATAGGGCTGTAATTATCGGTCAAAAATCATTCGGCAAGGGTTTGGTTCAAAGTATGTTCAATTTGAATGATACCACTACTCTAAAAGTCACAACGGCTAAATATTATACCCCATCTGGTCGCTTGATTCAGAAGCAAGATTATTTAGATAATGGTTTCTTAACTGATGGCTTGGATAAGTATGACAGCACTTTTGTTACTACGGGGGGTCGTGTGGTAAAAGGTGGTGGTGGAATTTCCCCTGACGTTGAGATGGATGTCAATCCATTACCCGTATATGTGCAGGGGCTATGGCGGTCGGGTGTATTTTTAACTTTTGCAGCTACATATGTGCCTATGCATGATATGGAAGAACCACTTCATATTTCAAATAAAGTGGTGAATGATTTTAAAGTCTTCTTGCAAGAATATGAAATTGAATACGATTTACCTGGTGAAAAATATTTAGAAAAGTTGAAAGAGAAGCTGATAACCAATAAGTCATTATCTAACAAAGAATCATTATTAGATAATATTCTATTTTGGAGGAAATCCCCCAAAGCGCGATTGACAAATAAAATTGACCGTTATTATGAACAGGAAAGAAATAGACAGTTTGATGATCTAGAAAATAGAAAATGGATTGAAAACGGTTTATTACGTGAAATATCACGCATTGTATCAGGTGAAAAATCTCGTATTAAAGCAGGATTAAATGTGGATAGCGGTTTTCATAAGGCAATTGAAATTCTGAGAGATCAGAATCAATATTATGATTTGCTCACTCCATCAGAAGAAATTGATGATGTAGAACAAGCTGGAGAAATGTAATTTCTCTTTCATTCTCACGAAATAATAATTCTAAATTTACACCACTTGATGTAAGGTGAATAAGTCGGTTAGCTCAGTTGGTTAGAGCGCCACGTTGACATCGTGGAGGTCGCTGGTTCGACTCCAGTATCGACTACAATATGAAAACAATTAATATTACATTACCAGATAATTCGGTTAAAGTGGTTGAAATGGGCACTTCTGGCGGAGACATTGCCATGTCAATTGGTGAGGGATTATATCGTGCATCTATTGCGGTAAAGGCAAATGGTGAAATGCAGGATTTGCACACACCCTTAAATCAAGATGCTACCCTCGAAATTATCACCTCTAAAAGTGATGAGGCACATCATATATTAATGCATAGTGCAGCCCATTTATTGGCTCAATCGATTAAGGAGATTTTCCCAACTGCGAAGATTGCAATCGGTCCCGCATTAATAGATCGCTTCTATTATGATATTGATGTTGAAGAAACTATCAATGAAGATATACTTGTCCAGTTAGAGAAGAAAATGAAGGAAATTTCTAAACGGAATCTACAAGTAAAACGTAAAGTTTTCCCCCGAAATGATGCCCTTGATTTATTCAAAAAATTAAATGAAGATTACAAAGTTGAAATTATATCTGAATTAGATGAATCTGAAGAGATTTCTGCTTATGGGCAGGGTGATTTTATTGACCTTTGTCGGGGACCACATGTACCGTCCACTGGGAAAATAAAGTTCTTTAAATTACTCTCAAGTGCCGGTGCGTATTGGCGGGGGGATGAAAAAAATAAAATGCTTCAGCGTATTTATGGAACTGCATGGTTTTCTAAAGAGGAATTAAATAATTTCCTTCATACGCTTGAAGAAGCCAAGAAGCGAGATCATCGTAAATTAGGTAAAGAATTAGGCTTGTTTGCATTTGATTATGAAGTGGGGCCAGGCCTTCCACTGTGGTTACCTAATGGCACTATTATGGTTGATGAATTGGAAGCCTTAGCAAAAGAGACGGAAGATAACGCTGATTATATGCGGGTACGAACGCCACATTTGACAAAGGGAATTCTTTATGAACGATCTGGCCATTTAGAGCATTATAAGGAAAGTATGTACCCTGCAATGGATGTAGACGGTATCGACTATTATGTGAAGCCCATGAATTGTCCCCATCATCATAAAATATTTTCGGCAACGCCTAAAAGTTATCGTGATTTACCCTATCGATTGGCAGAATATGGAACTTGCTATCGTTATGAAAAATCAGGTCAACTCTTTGGACTCATGCGCGTACGAAGTATGCAAATGAATGATGCTCATATTTATTGCACAAAGAAGCAATTCAAGGAAGAATTCCTTAATGTGTGTCAAATGTACCTGTACTATTTTGAAATTTTTGGAATAGAAAAATACCAAATGAGATTAAGTTTGCATGATCCTGCTGACTTGGGTGGAAAGTATGTAGATGAACCTGAACTGTGGTTAGAAACTGAACAATCGGTTCGTGAAGCATTGAATGAGGGTGGAATTAATTATGTAGAAATTCCCGGTGAAGCTGCATTTTATGGCCCCAAAATTGATGTTCAAGTATGGAGTGCTATTGGACGAGAATTTACCTTAGCCACAAACCAAGTTGATTTTGTAATTCCAGGTAAATTTAATTTAAAATATGTGGGAGAAGATGGTGGTGAAAAAACTCCACTTTGCATCCATCGTGCACCGTTAAGTACACATGAAAGATTTATTGGATTTTTGATAGAACATTTTGGTGGTGATTTTCCGCTTTGGTTAGCGCCTCAACAAGTTGTAATTTTGCCGGTTTCTGACAAGTACTTAGACTATGCTTTGCAGGTCAAAAATTGCTTTAAAGAAAAGGGTATTCGAGTTAAAATTGATCAGCGGGGAGAAAAAATCGGAGCTAAAATCCGAGATGCTGAATTGATGAAGGTACCCATTATGCTCATTGTGGGTGAGAAAGAAGTTGAAAAGAAAACTGTTTCTGTTCGACGGAGACATGAAGGTGACCTTGGCGCTCAAGGTTGCGATACTTTCTCAGATGAGTTGAAATTAGAGATAACAGAAAGAAAAAGAGGTAAATCGAATAGCCAGAACTAAAGACACGACACGAATCAATGAGGATATAAAATCTCAGCAAGTTCGAGCTATCAGTCAAAATGGAGATCAGTTAGGTGTGATATCCATCGAAAATGCATTATATAAGGCTGGGGAAGCAGGACTTGATCTTGTGGAAATTTCACCGAATACTACACCGCCAGTATGTAAAATATTGGATTATGGTAAGTATCGCTATGAAAAACAAAAGCAAATAAAGATAAATAAGAAGAAGCAACACACGGTTCAGGTAAAAGAAATTAGACTTCGCCCCAATACTGGGGATCATGACCTGACAACTAAGCTGACAAAAGCACAGCAATTTTTACTGAATGGTGACAAGTTAAAAGTTACCGTTATGTTCAGAGGTAGAGAAATGGCCAGAAGGCAAGCTGGTATTGATCTATTAGATCGTGTGAAAGAAATATTAGATGAAGTCGCAAAAATTGATAAATCTGCCAACATGGAAGGTCGGCGGATGTCAATGATACTCAGCCCTAAGTAAAGGAGAAAAAGATGCCTAAGATGAAAACAAAAAGAAGTGCTGCAAAGCGCTTTAGAGTAACGGGCTCTGGTAAGTTAGTACACAATAAGTCGGGAAACCGTCATTTTGGAGTACGTAAAGGTCCAAAACGGAAGAGGCGTCTCCGTAAGGACACTTGTTTGAGCAAGGCGATGACAAGTCGAACTAAAATAATGATTCAAGCATAGAAGGAGAGAATCATGCCCAGAGCGAATAGTAGTGTACCCAGACATAGAAGACATCGAAAGTTAATTAAGCAAGCCAAAGGTTACTTCGGTACGCGTAAATCCAACTTCCGTACTGCGAAAGATGCAGTGCAACGTGGGTGGCAATATGCGTATAGAGACAGACGGCAGAAGAAACGAAATTTCCGTAGATTATGGATTATTCGTATCAATGCAGCCGTTCGTCAACACGATATGTCATATTCAAAATTCATTGCCGCATTAAAAGCAAAGAATATTGAGTTGAATCGTAAGACCTTGGCGCATTTAGCTGTGCATGATCCTGAGGGATTTGCACAAATCGTAAAGTCTGTAAGCTAACGTCTTACGGTGCCATTAACTGAACAGATTAATGAAATAAGAATTAGATTTTCTGAAGATGTGGCTGGTGTTTCATCAGGTGCACTTTCATTTGAAGATGTACGTGTCAAATATCTTGGCCGAAAAGGACTGGTTGTGGGATTATTCTCACAAATGGGTTCTGTCTCTAACGAAGATCGACCGGCTTTAGGTAGCCAACTTAATTCACTAAAATCTGATATCAGTGAACAATTGGAAAACCATGTAGCTGGTTCTGATAATTCAGGATCAGCTACACTTTCCATTGATTATACACTTCCTGGCAACCCTGCTTTATGGGGAAGTATCCATCCACTTACACAGGTACTTGATGAAATTAAATCCATATTTAAACAGATTGGATTCTCTTTGGCCTATGGCCCAGAAGTGGATACGGAATTTTATAATTTTGAAGCATTAAATATTCCCAAACATCATCCTGCACGAGATATGCAGGACACCTTTTATATTTCCCCTGAAACATTACTAAGAACCCATACTTCAGGTAGTCAAATCCATTTCATGAAAGACCATGAACCACCAGTGAGAATTATTTCTCCCGGGCGAGTCTATAGAAATGAAGATATTAGCGTTCGAAGTTACTGTCTTTTCCATCAAATTGAAGGTTTGTATGTGGATAAAAATGTAACCTTTGCTGATTTAAAGGGGACATTAGATTATTTTGCCAAGCAACTTTATGGTACGGATGTAAAAACTCGTTTTCGACCAAGTTACTTTCCGTTTACTGAACCTAGTGCAGAGATGGATGTTTCCTGTATTTTCTGCAAAGGTGAGGGATGCAATATTTGTAAATATGCAGGATGGCTTGAAATTTTAGGATGTGGAATGGTTGACCCTGAAGTCTTTAAATCTGTGGGCTATGATCCTGAAGTTTGGAAGGGATATGCTTTCGGTATGGGTATTGAGCGTATGGCAATGCTTAAATATGGCGTTAAAGACATCCGAATGTTCTATGAAGGTGATGTACGATTTTTGGATCAATTCTAATGAAAATTTCCTTATCCTGGCTAAATGATTATATAAAGACTAAATTATCTGTTCAAGTACTTGCTGAACGAATGACTGATTTAGGTTTAGAATGTACTTATGATACTTCTGGACTCTCATTTACAAATGTTGTTTTAGGCAATGTAATCTCATGTGAACCGCATCCAGATTCTGACCATTTATCTGTATGTGAATTAGATACGGGTGATGATGAAAATTGGAATATCGTTTGTGGTGCACCAAATGTTAAAGCTGGAATTAAAGTACCCGTAGCTAAAGTGGGTGCAACATTAGACAATGGAAGTTTCAAAATTAAAAAAGCCAAGCTTCGTGGCATTCAATCTAAAGGAATGATTTGTTCCGGTAAAGAATTAGAATTAAGTGATGACCATGATGGAATTCTAATAATTGAATCCAATAAACCATTGGGTACACCAATTAAAGATGTTTTAGACACAAATCAAGAAACAATTTTTGAATTAGATTTGACCCCAAACCGAGGAGATTGCTTAAGTCATAGAGGAGTGGCACGAGAAGTAGCCACATTTGAGGATTCAGCCTTTACTTTACGTGAATCTCAATTTACAGAAATTGCCGAAAAAACTAAAGATTCAATTGCCATAAATATTCTGAATGAAGATGCATGTCCTCGTTATGCTGCTCGAATTATCAAAAATATAAAAGTGGGCCCATCTCCAGAATGGTTGCGCACTCGATTGGCGTCAATTGGACAAAAGAGCATTAATAATATTGTAGATGCCGCCAATTTCGTTCTCATGGACACAGGCCATCCCATGCATACGTTTGATTTGTCCAAAATCAAAAGTAAAGAGATAAATGTTCGTTTTGCTGAAAGTGGCGAAAAAATCACCACACTTGATGATGTTGAACGAGAGCTAAAAGATTACCATTTACTCATTTGTGATGGGAAAACTCCTGTAGCTTTGGGCGGTATTATGGGTGGCGCCAATAGCGTAATTGATGATGCGACTACAGACATCCTCATTGAAAGTGCATATTTCAAGCCTACAGTTATCCGAAAAGGTGCCAAACGTTTTGATCTCTCTACGGAAGCATCAAAAAGATTTGAACGGGATACTGACATTGAGGCTGTCATTCCAGCTTTAGCGCAATTGTCAGCCCTCATTCAAGAAGTTGCAGGCGGTGATATTCTGGGTGGAATCATAGATAATTATCCCACTAAAAAAGATTCGCAATGCGTAGATTTTAGTATTGAAAACTGCAATTCATTTTTAGGTTCTAATTTTAGTATTTCCCAAGCTAAAGACATTTTCCAAAAGTTATCCATCGCTGTTGAAGAAAAAGGAGATTTCCTTCAATGTACAATTCCATCATTTAGAAATGACTTGGAGCGTGAAGTGGATTTGTTTGAGGAAATAGCCAGAGTGGTGGGGTACAATAATATTCCGTCATCCTTAAACTTTACCGGTGTGTTTGATGCGTTTACAGAAGATGAGCGCGCCCTTGATGATGAACTTCGTCAGTTTGTGTCAGCGGTGGGTTTTAATGAACATTATTCGAATAGCCTACATAACGAAATTGAGGTAACTCACTTTAGTCAAAATGAACCCGTTTTATTGGCAAATCCATTAAGTCTTGAGATGGCATATTTACGAAACTCCTTGATTTCAGGATTATTGAAAGCGGTTTCATATAATGAAAAGCGTCAAAATTCATATTTTAAATTATTTGAGGTGGGTGCGGTCCATCAAAAGGATGAGCAAACAGAAACCAATACGTCTGAGTCTTTTCAATTGGGATTGGCATGGTACGGTAAATCTCAAGCCCATTGGCGCAAGCAAGTTGAATTAGATTTATATGAAGCAAAGGGTGATTTAGATAAAATATTCACTAAATTAAAGTTGAGTAAAATTAGATACGAGTTGATGCAAAAGGATGGATTTGATCTTTGCTTGCAAATATTAAATCGTAAGACAGAATTAGGGTTTATTGGCATCCCCACAAAAAAAATGAGTAAGCATTACGACATCCGTGGAAATGTATTTGTAGCTGAATTAAATATTGATACGCTTATTGACGTGGTTGGTTCATTAAAAAATGAATTCAAAGTACCCAATCCATATCCTTTTATCAATAGAGATATTGCCATTCAGGTAGAATCAACGATAAGCTCTGAATTATTATTACGAACCATCAAAAGTCGAGGTGGTGAATTGCTCACTGATGTTTCTCTTTTCGATTTATATACAGGGAAAGAATTGGGCGAGGACCAAAAAAGTCTAGCATTTTCTCTCACATTTCAATCTCCCAATAAAACACTTCAAGATTCAGACGTTGATTCTGTAATGGAGAAAATTGCCCAACAGCTTACTAAGCAACATAACGCAGTTCAGAGATAGGAGATATTATGTCAGCTTCAAATGTAGTTAAAGTAAATATTTTAGGGCAAGAGTATGTGATTCGCACCAGTGCTGACCCGGCATATATCAAAGAAGTGGCGGCATATATGAACGAAAAGATGGATGAACTTATCGCCTCTGGAATTGATGCAAATTCTCAACAATTAAAAATTGCCGTTTTAGCTGGTATGAATATCACCGATGAGTTATTCGCTCAAAAAGAAAGCCAAAAGAAGTTAATTGATACGGTTGAGGCAAAGACTATTGCAATTACCGAGTTCGTTGAAAATAAAATCAATGAACTGGAACCAAAAGAATAGTGATTTCTCCTATGGTTTCTGTTGAGACTCAAATACTAAAAGGCAAGCCTGTTGCTGATGCGATTAAGGCAAATCTTTCACATGAAGTTGAAGGTTTGGCAACTCAGAATATTATTCCTGGATTAGCCGCCGTATTAGTTGGGGACGATCCTGCATCTCAAGTATATGTTAGGAGTAAGCAACGTGTTTTTGAAAAGTTAAGTTGTTATAGTGAAACATTTCGGCTTCCTGCTGAAACAACTGAAACTGAATTATTAGCTTTGATTTTATTGCTAAATGCAAATCCTAAGTTTCATGGAATTTTAGTCCAGTTGCCTCTTCCTAAACATATAAATAGTCGAAATATTTTTTTAAGCATTGACCCAAAAAAAGATGTGGATGGGTTCCATCCTATCAATTTAGGAAATTTATTAGAAGGAAGTCCTCAATTTATTCCATGCACGCCCAATGGTGTGATTCAAATACTAAAGCATTATAATATTCCAGTTTCTGGTCGCTATGCTGTTATTCTAGGTAGAAGTAATATTGTGGGTAAGCCTATGTTTGCACTATTGGCTCAGAAGTTTGAAAAGGGGAATGCCACAGTTACTATTTGCCATACAGGTACCCCTGATATTACTAATTTTACAAAGCAAGCTGATATTATTATTGCAGCCGCAGGAATTCCACATCTCATTACGGGAGATATGATTTCTGAAGGCGTAGATATAATTGATGTGGGCATCAATCGGGTGGATGATGATTCTGAAAAAGGTTACCATCTAACAGGAGATGTTCAATACGATTCCGTGTTGGGTATTGCTAACTCAGTTACGCCAGTCCCCGGTGGCGTTGGCCCCATGACTATTA
>JABHHG010000151.1 GCA_018671635.1 Fidelibacterota bacterium
AGAAGAATAGTAGATTTACTCTGATAGTTATAACAATTACTCTGAGTAATCATCCCTCCAAATGCATCATCAAAAAGTGATTTTATATGTATTGCTGTTGTATAGTTAAATTTGTCTAATGTAAATAGAATCCCAGAAACTTCAGATAATTCTAAGTTTATAATATTTTCTTCTTGAGAAAATACACTGCCTTCATAAAGAGGGTCTAAAAGTAATTTTTCATTACTTTTTACTTTAAAAGACTTTATACCCAATTCACCATTCGCCACATAAAGCGTATCATTTTGTAAAGCCAAATCATATGCAGAATCTAAAGTGGGATAAATATAAATCATTTTCTCTGAAACTACAGGCTCAGACTGTTTTAAACATCCCATAGAAAAAATCAATATTGTAAAAAATACATATTTCATTTAATAATAAATATTAAAATTTGAATTATAGGTAAAAGTCATAAAGAGGTCATACTTACTAAAGGATTTTAATCCTTCAACAAATTCTTCTGTAGAGGTTGTTGATCGCGAACGATAACTCCCTGAGAGTTTTGCATTCAACTTATTAGAAATCTGCTTTTTTATCCAAAGGGATATTTTCTTATCACTATGAGTTCTACCCATATGCAAAGGGTCTGTTATTAAACTGGAGGAAAATAATCTACTTTCCATACTTGTTGATATACCAACTTCGTCGAAAAATGGACTATACTTCTCATCCACACTTAACGATACCCAAAATCGGCTCTGTTCGAAACCTCTATCCTTAGTTTGCGTAGATATATGTCCATCTTGAAAAGTAATATTATCTGCAACAGATTTTGAAATATTGCCGGATATTTTTATATGGGGAATGTGGCGTAGATAAATGCTACCTTTGAAATCATTTATATCTAAATCAAATTCTGTAAACTCACCATTATAGTATTGTTTTTGCTTACTATAACTGATTGAATAATAGGATTTATTCAATGGAATAGCGTTTGAATATTGAATACGCATAACTTCATTAGAAAAAAATGAGGATGTGTACAATTCACTTTCAGAAAAATTATAAAAATCTGAAGATGATTCAGACGGATAATAAATGGGGTTATCTCTATCTATATATTCTCGCAAATATAATTCAGGGAGTAAGCTATATGAAAATTTTAACCAAGAAAATGGCCCCAAATGCTGTGCTAATTTGATTGAATAACTATAATATTTTTTATCATTAGAATCTACAAAATTAGAAAAATTCAATTTCATATTCACTTGGGTTTCATGATTTTTAAAAACATACGGAAGATATATTAAGGAAGTCCCTCCCTTTATAACTGATGAAGAAAGCTCATTATCTCCTAACAACCATGGCTCCGTATCAGAGTCTGATTTTTCTTCATCTGAAAATTTGAGAATATTACTATCATATCCATAGGTAATAGATGTAGAATAATAAACGGGAACCATCAACCTATTCAATAATGGAATAGAAAAAACAAGTTGAACAAAAACCGTGCTAAGTAAAAAAAACCGAATCATTTTTTACGTCTTTTCTGAATTACACGTGTTAAAATTGGTTTCCTAGTATTAGATCCATTCTCTACTAAAAGTATAAATTCCCCTGTAGGAATTTCAATTTCGACCTTTGCTGACTTGGTATATCGGTGCATGGGATGCAATGAAGATGTAACTGAATAATCAACCTTCTTATGAAATTGGTGGATTGACTCGGGTGCATCCGATAAAAATGATTTTATTAAAAAAGGATGTACACCCTTTTCATTTTTAGGAACTGCTAACCGTGCATAAATAGAAACTATAGATGGACCCGAAACTGTGTATGAATTATTATCTAATAAATGGTATGCACGAATTTTCCCTTGGATGTCTAACGATTCTCCAACCACATTTCCCTGTGGGTGAAGTACCTTTCCATAAAGGAATGGAAACATTAAAATCATGAAAAATATCAGTTTTCTCATTAGAGGATTGATTCAGGTTCGTAAGATTGCATTCGTTTTTTGATTTGTTCGTGACTATAAATTCCAATCCCTACGACCAAACCTAATGAGAGTATCAATGCAATGCCGGCAACCAGTAAATTATAACGCTCTTCTTTATATAATCTGCCTTGACCTGTTTTTAATTTTTCACTTCCAAATGGAATAATATCCTTTACTAAATGTGAAATATGGGAAATATGAATCACGGGCACATTTACCTGAGCAAAATTTCTAATTAGACTATTTCGAGGGTTCATCTCAAGAATAGATTCAGGAGAAAGGAATCCAGGTTGTGGAAATTTCTTTTTTCCACCCACACCCACATTGGTTACACCACCTCCAACATTAATGAAGGCATCATAATTTTCCAATCCACCTTGAACATGAGAATACAATTCAATTCTCTTACTTATACTTTTAGATACATTTTGCTCTTCGATGGGTAATACATATTCAATAAGTGGTATGCCATTGCGATTCGCTGCACGCTTAACAATTGTTCGACCTGCTTTACCGCCCCTTTTTCCAGAGCGACGTAAACAATCACCTTTTCCACCCATTGATGCAGCAATACTCTTTTGATTAAAGATCCCACTATCAAGTAAAACCGATTCCATGTCTAGCCATGTAAAATCAGGATCCGTTGCACCCCATGTTGATGAACCTACAGAAGTGATAACTACAGTATGAACATCCATTGCTTTACATGCACTGAGCACTGCAATATTTGCACCTGGCATAGAACCCGTCATTCCAACTGCAACCGTATCTCCAGAACTAATTCCTGCTTGGATTATATGATCAATTACAACTGCTGCGAAGTTGGGTTTAAGAACCGTCTGCTTTGCTTCCAAATCACCAATGCTGGAACGAATAGGACTATCTTCTTTGAAAATTAATCCCGTATAATTGGGATCAATATCCACATAAATAGTTTTACCTTGAACATCCCTAATTTCATACTTCAAAACATTCAGAGCAGATTCCATAATTTGGGATGCACTTTGCTTTGCTTCAAATCCCTCAGCAGTATGAATAACGGTAGATTCGGTAGCAAGATATACCATGAAAAGGCTAAACATTGCCATAGACACAAGCACTCTTGTTTTTTGGATTTGTGGCCTAAACATAAATGACTCCTTTATAGAGAAGCATCATGCTTAAATAAACAATACTTGCCGTAATTAAAATTACACTAATGGTCCGAGATACGCCTTGCCTATCCATCCAACTTGCGATTAGACCGGGAATAATATTACCAATCACATAAAGATCACCGCTTGTATAATTATCCTTTACCCAAAAGCCAATAAAGAATCCAATTAGCAGACTTAAAACGAGACGACGTTTTCCATAAATAAGCATAAATTTTGATAAAAATAATATTATCCAATAAGTAGCTAAACTGATGGCAAATGTTCCCAATACCATTTTGGGGTCGTGTAAATAGAGGGCAATATAGCCAGGTACTATCACACCACCAGCAGTAACGCCCAATGTTTCTGTGAAAAATAAGCTAAGTATTATTCCAATACCGATTGCTATTTCTGGATCTGCATACATTAAATTCTAAACTCCTTTAAATCGGAGACAAAGTTTTCACCCCATCCTACAATATTTCCAATACCCATAATAAATTGCGACTCAATGGATGCAAAATATTCAAACAACTGTGAAGGGCTTGCTTTTTCGGGAAATAATTTTACTTCCATTCTCTCATGCTTATCAATCAACTCATGTAATTCTTTAGGCAAATCATCACCACGAATTATAAATAAATCGGGTTGAATTTCGTTACACACAAGATTCATTAATTGGTTAGTACGATATCGACGATCTGAACGTGTATTTAAAAAAATACAGGTGGAGTTATCCACCATGCGATGCTCGAGCATATTCCAAATTTGCAATGTGGATTTGGGATCATTGGCTGCAAATGCATTCACAAAATGATGTAATGTCCCCTTAAAATCAAGATTCCAAATTACCAATGCCCCTGGATCTGGATTCGTTTTCAACATCCCAGACAATGCTAAATCTTCGGACACACCTACATCTTTACAAACCTGCAATGCCAATGCCACATTTTCGGCATGTTCTAAGAATGGAAATTTATCCATATAATCTTCAGAAATAGTATTAGCATCCACAACATCCACATTGGAATTTCGAGATTTAGCCACACGTTCAAGTGGCTCAAGAACATCTTTCTCAGCGGTAACCAGTGTACCATTAAACGGAATTGTATTAGAGAGGGATAGTGCAATATCTTCCATGGTTGAGCCCATTTCATCCAAGTGATCTGGACGAACATTAGTAATTACACTTACTGTGGATTGAATCATTTTCTGCTCGGCTACCCATTGATATTGGGGTTGAACTGCCATACATTCGATGACTACTGCATCTGGTTTTTTGTTTGCAAAACTTCTGAGGAGTTTGACCTGTTCACCTATGGATGCTGACCGTAATCGGTGAATAATCAAATCTTTTCCAAATTCATTTATAATTCGAGGCGCAGAGCCAGTCGTCTTCGCCATGGTTTTTAGTCCACCCTCACGTAATCCTGCCGCAATTAATCGCGTAACGCTGGATTTTCCGCGGGCACCATTCACATGAATTCGGATGGGTAGTTGGCTCAATACAAAGGTATGATTATAGTATTCAATACCCCCTAAAACTAACAATGTTAAAATAAGGATTATAAGCGTAGCTTCGATCAAAAGTGCAATCTTCTCTTGTTAAATGAGCCCCAAATTTAGGCTTATAATTCTTTTTGTCATACCCAAATAATCTTTACCTAAAAGGTCAGAATCATATTTACTAATGTTACTATATCTAATACATTTACAAGGCCATCACCATTTACATCAGCAGATAGAATTTGGGAATCACTGAATTCTATAGTACCCAAAACATAATTTACAATCTGTACTATATCAAGAACATTTAAAGAATCATCACCATTAACATCACCAAGTAACAATGCATCTCCAACATAAAGATATACTGGAATCTGAACTGATGCTTGAATATTTGTATTGATGTTTAGATATCCAGTATAATCACCTTGCGGTAAATCCATGGTCTCTATTTCTAGATTAATAATCACTTCTTCACCTTGATTTATGTCTCCAGAAGTAGTCTCAGATACTATGGATAACCAATCAACGTATTCAGTATAGTCAAAATAAACTGACATTTCATCATGGAAATAGTTTCCATTATATTCATCAACCTGTAGAGAGGAATTACCAGTATTATCCTGAACTCCAACTGTTGCAGAATATCCACCAACTATATCTCTATAATTAATTTGAAATTCTCCCGTGGGATATATAACAATTTGAAAATCATAATAGCTTTCAGGAAATTCTACAGTAACCCAGTGTGCAACATTAGAGAACCATACTACTAAACGATCATCATTACTATGGTAAAAGACTTCACCCGAACATGATTCGTTACAATTAGAGTTAACTGGATTTAAATCATCCCAAAAACCCATAATAGCATTTAAGGGGAAATTTGTATTTGGTAAGTTTTGATTATACCATTCAGTATTGTCATCACCAAAGCCAATCCAACCATTTGCATTAATAAAAAACTCAGAATAATTAACGCCATAAAATGGGAAATCAAAACCAATTAGATAATTATCTGTCCCCCCATCATTACTAGAAAATGAAGCTGTACTACCATCACCTGAAATATCTATCCAATCATATTCTAATTCTTCATTTAAATCTGAGTCACTCCAAAAATAACCAAAAGCATCTGGACCTCCACCATCTGTAAGAAATGGTGACGATAATGGTGGGTATGAACGATTAACATTATAGTTAAGAATTGACTCAGACTCACCATCATTACCTATTTCTAATTCTTCGACAACCATTTCTCCTTCGGCTAAAGAAATATTTAATTCTTCTGATGAATATGTTAGATTGGGTACAGGAAGCTCTTCAGGTGCAACAGTTGAAATAAATATAGCCGTATTATCATCCAACTCCATAGACTCAATAGGATAATTGTCATTAAAAGTATACTCTAATCCAACATTTCCATACTGATTTTCAATACCAACTGTAGAATAACAACCATGAAGTGGAGTATATTCATAATAATCACCATCAGAGATATTATTAAATTCCTTGTATTGGATTTTAATTTCACCATCCCCAGTTGGAGTGAAACTATTCTCTGGGTTATAAATTATCATCTGAAGTGTATTTTCCTGTGATCCATGATCATGAACTCTCATCTCATTCCATTGAATAATTACATAATTATCATTAATAAGACGATATACGTCTCCTCCATTATCTGTTGTTAAATCATCCCAAAATGCAGCCACCATGGGCGATGGTCCACCTGCACCTGGAAGGCTATAGTTTCTAAATGCTGCCATTTCTCTATCACCAAATGCAATCCAACCATTTGTGCTCACAGTGATTTCATTATACTCAACCCCATAAAACTTAAATGTAAACGGAAGCTGAATCACATCCGTTGAAGTATTATTAAATACACCATCACCACCATCAGAAAAATTAAAATTTGTACCTCCATTGCCAACAATTTCAATCCAATCATATACTGGTGCCATTGAATAATTAACATCACCAGAATCATATATATAGTATCCATGCTCATCTGGACCTAATGGATCTCCCTCATCTCGCTCCCCAACAGTGAATGTTACATAATCAGAACCTACATACCCATTCTCACTTGAAAAATGGAATGGTACTGAAACTATAGATCCATTAATAATAGAATTAGAAGGATGTATAGCAAAATCATTAATTATAAACTCAGTGTTAGCATCTATTTGATTTACATTTATTGAGTTTGAAGGAAAACTAATTGCACCTTCATTATCTATAAATTCTATTATAATATTTTCAAGA
>JABHHG010000155.1 GCA_018671635.1 Fidelibacterota bacterium
AAATGTATTTAATTAAAAAATTAACTTTTATTACAGCAATAATGAGTACATTGTTTGCATTTGATGGAATGAGTATTGGTTATGATGGGAGTAAATTCCAATCGGCAACATTTCATAATAATCAACTGATTTATGGCATTGATTTTTTACATGCAAATGTATCGAGTGAGATTGAAAATGAGTATTGTCAAAACTATGATTATTATGGGAATTGCTATAATTATTATACAGAGACAGAAGACATTTCGCTCTCCATTAATATATTCATACCTCGAATTGGATACAAAATGCCAGGTCGATCTTCAGGGAAAATAAGTACCTATAATCAGATTGAAGCATATTTGGTATTCCCGTTAGTTTCAATAGATGTGGGTGAAGGTGGAGAAACAGATGAGATGGTAGAAGTCATTGAAGATATTGTTGATGTTATGGGGTTTAGAATCAGTAAAAATATTTCATATAATTTTAATGAACAATTATCAATCATCGCACATGTGGGTTTCAATTTAACCATTGGCGATATTGATAATGATATAGTTGACGGCGCAATTGGTGGCCGATTGGGTATGACATATACGCAACTCTCACTAAAATTTAATTTATAATACTCAACATTCAATTAATCGTTTTCAAATAATACAACACTCAAACAAACAGCAAGGAGAAGAGCAATGAAAAAGATGTTAATAACATTAATGTTAATTACAGGTCTATTTGCTCAATTCAGCATAGGGACCATATCTGCAGGAGCCCTATTTAACTATTCTTCTTCAGATGATGGGGGAGATTATAGTGATACTGAAGCGCAAACAGCTATTGGGACTAAATACACAAACAGCATGACCATCCAGCCTACATTTAGTTATTTTCTTCAACCAAATCTAAGTGTAGATGGCTACATTGGTTTTAATTCTTTTGAGACAGAAGACTGCTACTTTGATGGATATAATGAAACTTGTGACAAATATGATTACAGTGCGAATATATTGGGTGGTGGTGCTACATACTATATGAATAATCTATATGGTGGAATGGGTGTAGCAAGAATTTCAATGGAGGATGATGGCTTTGAGTCGACAAGTAAATATTTAGAATTCCATGGTGGATATTTACATAGCCTAACCCAGAATGTTTATTTAGATATAGGATTTAGTCAATTATCTGGAATGGGTGAGTATGAATGGGAAAATGACGACGGTGATAGTTGTGATGATTATGACGATGGATGTGAAGACAATGAATACTCACAGTTTGATTTTAAGGTTGGAATCAAAGCATTCTTTAGTCTCCAATAAAAAGTCCTTCTAATTTATAATAATCAAACAGAGGTTAAAATGAAAACATCAATAAGCTTATGTTCAAAACTTACTAAAAATAGCCTTTATGCTTTATGCTTATCTATAGCTTACATTATTACAGGCTGCGCAGCACCAACATTCTCTGAATTTCAGAATGCTGATTTAGTAGGTAAAGGGAAAATCAAAGTAACACCATACTTGACTACAACATATTTAGATGATGAATCAGAGGAGATGGAGATGATAGATTTATTATTTGATACTGATGGTGAGATGCAAACTAGCAAAGGTGTTATCATTGCATATGGTTTAAATGAGAAGTTTGATTGCCATCTCAAATATGAGAGAATAAAGGGAGAGGGTGGATTTATAGATGGTTCAGTAATAGGCTTGGGGATCAAATATAATTTAAAGTCTATTGGTAATCATAGAATTTCTGGATATTTACCAATCTCAAGTTCAACTTTTAATATGAAGAATCTGGATTTTAGTGACCTTAATCCTTTTGAAGGATTAGAGGGTGAACCTGAAGATAATAATGATGATGGTGATGAGGGATTAAATGAAGATTTTAGTGGGGATGAATCTAAGAATTATCTAACAATTGAACCTACATTGTTAGGCTCATCTAAATTTGATTCTAAATATGATTTTAATTATTCTGTAAAAATGATTTTCAAAATAGATGGTGATGAGCTTTGGGAGGAAGATAGCGGACATGCCTTCAATTTTAGTTTATCAATACCTATGCCAAATTCTCCAAATTTAAAATTAATACCAGAATATGGAATATTAAATATTGGGGATCAATCATTTTCCCATTCTGGTATTGGATTTGCATTAAAATTTTAATGCTTGATTTTTATTTTATAAATTAAATAATTTATAAAACGGTACTACAATAAACAATTTTACAACAAACAAGGAGAAGTACAATGAAAAAGATGTTAATAACATTAATGTTAATGACAGGTCTATTTGCACAAAGCAATATGACCCTAATTGGGGGTATAAACTATTCAACTATTTCTGGTGACGATATTGATGCTGCTGAAAACCTTATGGGTTTTAGGTTTGGAGTTCAAAAAAATCTAGAAAATGGGTTAATCGGTGGGCTCACATACTCACAACGAGGTTTTTCTTCATCAGATGAAGATTCTTGGTATGATGATTATTCAGGTGATGCAACCATGAAGATGGAAATGGAATTTAAAGTAAATTATTTAACTGCCTATGTTTTAAAGCCCATCCCAATGCAGCCAGGAATTGATTTTCTTGTTGGCGGTGAATTGGGATATTTCATGTCTGGTGAAATGAAAATGAAGGTGTCTTATGAAGATGATTATGAAAATTATAGTGAGAGCGAAACTACGGAGTTAGATGGAGATGACTGGGATGATATGGATGGAAATAAACTAGATTATGGTCTTGTTTTTGGCGGTCGTTATACAATTAATTCACAAATATCAATAGTGGGTACATATTATTTTGGTTTAGCTGAATTGGCAGATGAAATGGATGCAACAAATCGTAGCTTCCAAATTAATTTGGCTTACGGTTTATAAATAGAACTTACTTAAACCCCTATTGGTCTTCAATGGGGGTTTATTGTTATTTCAAAACATCCATCACATCTTTCGCATGTGAGCCTGTTTTTACTTTTTCAAA
>JABHHG010000096.1 GCA_018671635.1 Fidelibacterota bacterium
CATGGATTTTACCCATAACAGGAACAGACTACACATCCTTAATAAACTACGTTGATAGAGATGGTAATAGATGCACTGAAATGGATTCCCAAAATTGTAAATTAATTGGGGATGGTGAACGCAATAATACGGGTGACCCAGATGATGATGGTTGGATGGGTGAAGATTGGGTAAATGGCTATGATGATGATGGTGATGGCTTCATTGATGAAGATGCATTCTCAGCTGATGGAATTGATAATAATAATGATGGTGAAATTGATGAAAATATTGATTTCATTCATGATAAATGGATTGATGGCTATGATAATAATCAAAATGGTGAAATTGATGAAGGGACTGAAAGGGATAATAGCCAACAAGATGATCCATATCCTTCGCATTGGGCATATGATTTGGAGGAACAAAATATCATCATCAGGAATGGCAAGAAATCAGAATATATTAATGGTGAACTAAACCCCTATTATCTTGAGGATTGTATCCTTATAGAATGCCATGTTTATGGTGATATGATTTATGATGAAGATAATGTAACCTTATTATTTGATAATTATGAGTTTGACTATGGAATAGATGGCCTACCAGGTGATTTATGGGTTGATTTAAAAGGAGATGGCCAGTTTCAAGTGGGTGAAGGTCTAACTAATGGAACTTTTGCTACCAATGAATACATTAGTAACGATGTAGGTTTAGATGGAATCGGCCCCGGTGATTTGAATTATCCTGGACCTGATGAAGGTGAAGGTGATGGGATATGGCAACCAGGAGATGGGTGGGTTGATGTAAATGGAAATGGAATCGTAGATACACCCAGTAATGGAGAGGGCGATACTTACGTTCAAAATTTTAATGAAAACTATTATGAAGATGTATGGCCTCCCAAAAATGGAGTCTATGATACCGGTGAACCAATTTATGATTATGGTCAGGATGGCTTACCCAATACAGGAGACCCAGGTGAAGGTGATGGGAAAATTCATATATTAGATGAAAATGAAGCTGATGGACTTGTTGATACTGGGGATGGTGTGTATGGAGGTGAGTCTGATTACAAAGACAATTTTCAACGCGTGAATGATATAAATGGTGATGGCTTGAGTGACTATCCTGATTTTGAAGTTGATAATCGTAAAATTGAAATTCGTATCGATTATGATTTTGATGAAGATCTGAATTTCACCTTTCAATCTGGATTTTCAACGACTAAAACTCAACAAGTTACAGGAACTAGCAGGTATCTGGCTGATGGATATGAATACACCTTTTATCAGTTAAGGAGCCGATATAAAAACTGGTTTGCACAAGTTTATTTAAATCAAGCTAATTCAGGTAATACTAGAAGCTATAATCAGGGAAATGTCATTGATGATGAATCCCGGAATATTGCGGCTCAACTTCAAAATAATTTAGATTTTTATACTACACGTACCAAATTAGTATGGGGATTAGATTATTTTAGAACTGAGCCAAAAACTTTTGGAACCATACTTAATGACGGGCCTAATGGATATGACAATAATGGAAATTTACTATTATGGAAAGAAGATAAGATTGATAATGATGGTGATGGTCAGGTTGATGACATAAATTGCCCCGAAGGTTATGGTGATAATGGTAAGACGGGAATCGTAAATGGCGCCGAATGGCAATGTGATGAAGGTGTAGATGAACCAGGTGAATTCACTTCTGTTATATCAAATGAACTTGGCATTTATTATCAATCAAAAACAAATATTTGGGATAATGATGTACTTCAGTTAATTACTTCCGCTCGGTTTGATTATCACGATTTATTAGATGAAGGAATGCAATTTGGCCCGAAACTTGGACTTATTTTTAAACCTTCAGAAAAATCTACATTTAGATTTACCTATGGTAAAGCATTTAATACTCCAAATGCCATTGCATTGAATACAGAGCTTTTTATTAGAAAATTATCAGTTTTTGATGTTTACTTAAGGGGAAATAAAGATGGTACCCCATATGCTCGAGTTGATACTCAATTCGACCCATATTGCAATTGTGAAGTACCATATAAGGCTCAAGAGCCGGGATTCTACAGCCCTGATCCTTCTTTAGGTTTTCAGTCGATGACACCAAATGATGTGGATTCATATTATTTTACAGGTGGTATTGATCTTAATGGTGTTAATCAAGAACCTTATACAGATAGAGTTTCAGGTGCCCCATATTTTTTCAACTGGGGTGATATGAGTGAAGGTGGCGTTTATGCAGATATGATGCCATTAGATACACTAAGATACTTAGTTTATGTTCCAGACCTTACTGATGGTGGTGTATTATATGATGCAAACCAAAGTTATAGTATTGCAGATGTCCAACCTTTAAAAACAGAAAAAATTCAGACCTTTGAATTTGGATATAAAGGTTTTTTCTTCAATAGATTAATAATGAGTGTTGATTATTATGTTAGCCAATATGAAGATTTTTTTAGCCCACCTACCGTAATCACACCACTAATTGCCTTACGAGAATTAGATGAAATGAATAATGATATTACTGATATAGACAATTTAACTATTGTTGGAATGATACCATCTTCTATCGATTTAATGAGACCTCCATTTGGTACCATGTGGGATGGTATTGATAATGATAATGACTGGCCCGAATATGCCACTCAATTTGGATGGACCGGTGATTGTACTGATTATTCAAACCCTACTTGTGGTGACGGAAATCCAATAGATCATGGCGAATGGGGTATTGTTTGTACAAATCCAGAAATATGCCAAAAAAGTTTCTATTTTCCCCATGAAGTAATACTTATCTCAAATGGTAAGCCTTCAGTTAAAACAGAATATTCAGATGAAAATCTTTATTGGGAATTTGTGGGAGTAGATGAATGGTCAGATAAGAGTTATTTAAGTGAGGCTGAATTAGTGCCTACCGGTATCCCTGACCCTGAAAATCCCGGTGAATATTATTTAGGTCCCGGCTTTGCATCTCAACCGCCTCAAATTATTTTAAGTCCACTTAATTATGGCAATGTAAAGATGCAAGGTATCGACTATGATATTACCTTCCTTTTACCAGAGTATAAACTATTTTTATCAGCTAACCTTTCATGGTATGGCACTACAAAATTTTTTAATGAGCTCACTCGGAAAAATGACCCCATTAATGCCCCTGAGTATAAATGGAATTTGAGTGCCAAGTTTGATACTGACTTAGGCAATTTTACTTTTTCATATCGACATATAGATAAATTCGAATGGAAAGATGGTATATGGGCTGGAGTTATTGGACCCTATAATTTATTTGATATTCATTATAATTATAAATTATTTGA
>JABHHG010000157.1 GCA_018671635.1 Fidelibacterota bacterium
AAAATCATTAAGACAAGTGCAATGCCCATATTTAGTTCACTCAGGCGTTTGATACCTTTTTTCAATCCCAAAACCACAGATATAGTTGCCAATAAAGTAATGGATGCAATGAGCATTATTTGGATGTTTGTGCTTTCTGCTATCCCAAATAGATGGTGGAGGCCGGCGTTGATTTGCTTCACACCTAAACCCAACGAGGTGGTGAGCCCAAAGAGGGTGGCCACAGCTGCGGTAATATCAATGGCGTTGCCTATGGGGCCATAAATTTTTTCGCCCAATAGTGGATAAAATGCCGAACGAATGGTAAGGGGGAGCCCTCTATTAAATGAGAAAAATGCCAGTGCCAATGCCACAATAGCATAAATTCCCCAGGCATGAAACCCCCAATGGAAGAATGTAAATTGCATTGCCATTTTAGCGGATTCAATTGAACTTCCTGCTCCGTATGGTGGCGAGATATAATGAAAAATGGGCTCTGCTACCGAATAAAAAACTAACCCGATTCCCATACCGGCGCTGAATAACATTGAGAACCAGCCCCAATAGGTAAATTCAGGTTTTTCATTCATACCACCAATACGGATTTTCCCATAACGACTAAAAATTAGATAGATTGAGAATCCTAAAAAAATATTTACGGAGAGGATATAAAACCATCCGGCATGATGTGCAATGGTAGATTGGATTGTTTGAAAAATTTGGCTCATTTGCTGAAGGTTCAGCAGTGTAAACGTAACAAAACTAATAATGATTAATAGTGATAGCCCAAAAACAGTGGGATGAATATTAAGTCCCAGCTTATCTATGAATTTATTTTTCATTTGTGAGTATAAAAATCAACGGTTTCGGTTTCAAGGGAAGTATTGCCTAATATTGCATCGGCTGCTTTTTCGCCAATCATAAGCACAGGCGAATATATATTTCCATTGGTTACCGTAGGCATTATGGAGGCATCAACCACTCTGAGATTTTCTATGCCGTGAACCTTTAAATCTGGATCAACAACACTCATCTTATCCGTTCCCATTTTACAGGTGCCACTGAGATGATATGCCGATTCTCCTTCTCTGGCGATAAAGTCTAATATTTCCTCATCCGTTTGTACATTCTTGCCCGGTGCGATTTCCTTGCCCATAAGTTCAGACATTGCATCCGTTTGAATAATCTTACGGGTACAGCGGATGGCCTCGCACCACTCTTTACGGTCTTGTTCTGTAGAAAGATAGTTGAGTTTCATGCTGGGGTGTGCTTCTGGATTCGTTGATTTAATATTGATTTCACCTCGTACATCTGAACTTACGGGCCCCACATGGAGTTGAAATCCATGCCCCTCATTAGGCGCTGAACCGTCATATCGAATGGCGATGGGTAGAAAGTGGAATTGTAGGTTTGGGTATTTAACGTCATCATTGCTACGAATAAATCCACCGGCTTCAAAATGGTTTGATGCCCCTGTCCCTTTTCGTCTGAATAGCCAATCAAAGCCAATTTTAGGTGCTCTTAAGGGATTCAACATTGGGTACAAACTCACCGGCTTTTTGCATGCCCATTGTACATAAACTTCCAGATGATCTTGTAGGTTTTGCCCAACACCTGGTAAATCATGAATCATACTAATTCCTAATTTAGAAAGATGCTCAGAATTGCCTACTCCCGATAATTGCAAGAGTTGGGGAGAATTAATGGCGCCCCCACATGAAATAATTTCGTGGGCATAAAACCGTTCAATTCCGGAGCCTTTTTTTACTTCTACACCAATGGCTTTTTTTCCATCAAAAATAATTTTGGTGACTAAAGCTTTGGTTTTTACGGTGAGATTCTTTCGTTTTTTGACTGGATGGATATAGGCCCGTGCTGCATTATATCGACGGCTTCGATATATAGTTTGATCAAATTTTCCAAATCCTTCTTGCTGGAATCCATTTACATCAGGCGTAAACGGATAGCCCGCTTCTTGAGCGGATTTAAAGAACGCATCAAAGAGTGGATTCTCACATTCTGGGGTGGTGAGATATAGAGGACCATCATCACCGTGGTAATCATCGCCACCAATTAAACGTTGTTCTAATTTTTTAAAATAAGGTAAAAAATGGTCGTAATCCCAATTTTCAAGACCATCATTATCGGCCCATTTTTGGTAATCCATGGGATTTCCACGAATCCATATCATCCCATTTATACTGCTGGATCCACCTAAAACTTTCCCTCGTGGATGATAGATGCGACGGTTATTCATGAAGGGTTCAGGATCCGATTCATACCACCAATTATACATTTTAGAAGTGAGAGGGTAGGTGAGTGCCGCCGGCATGTGCAGACGAAAATCCCATTTATAATCTGGACGTCCAGCCTCTAAAACCAATACTTCATTTGAGGGGTCTTTACTCAATCTATTGGTAAGGACAGATCCTGCAGATCCCCCCCCAATTATTATAAAATCAAATTGTTTGGCCATAGGTATTTTAGATTCTCAGATTATTTTCATTAAGGTAAATTACACGTCGGTAAATTAAAACGGTATTGCGTTGCATAAAACTTCATTTTATCAATTGATGACATAAAGTTTAATTGATTGTAAAATATCTGTTCATATTTTGGCATTAGTTACCCACTCATTTGTTATCAAATACTTCCAAATATTATAAGTAAATTTGGGGGTATCCCCATAGGAATAAAGGAATTTAGAATGGCTGAGAAAAATACTGATAAGTATGATAGAGTAGGTAATTGTCCTGAATGTGGTGAAAGCTTACAATTAATTGCCTTTGAAAGAGGTGAATGTCCATCTTGTAAAGCAGAAATCTCACTTTCATCTATTGAGGATAAAGTAGAAACATGCTTAGAATGTGGAGAGCCGAGAGGTAAAGATTACCCAAGATTTTGCAAATGTGGGTTTGATTATTTTTCTAAAGGAATAACCGAGCCTACACCCAAAGAAATCCAACCATCTCAAAATGTAGTTGTCACAGATATAAAAATGTCATTCAGTTCAATGGTTGAGTTTATGGTTAAGTGGGCAATTGCATCTATACCTGCTTTAATAATTTTAGTCATCATAGTTATGGCTTTAGGTGTTTTAATTGGAGGATTAGGAGTCTCCATTTTTAAATAAATGAAACTCCTATATACACTCATAAAGATTAAAGGACAAATATGAAGAAATTAATTTTACTTCTTACAATTTCGATTGGCTTTTCTGTAGGTGAAGCAGGTGCAATTTTTTTACTTATTAGCCCATCACCAACAATGAATGGATTCGGAGGAAGTGGTGTGAGTATGATTTCTAATGATGCCTATTCAGTACATTATAATCCGGCTTTATCACCATTGCAAAGTGGATTTAGTTTTACATCTTCAAATTCTAGTACTGATTGGCTCCCTAATTTAGCAGATGATTTATTGTTAGAAAGCAATGTAAGACAAATAGGTTATAATGGGTATTCTTATAAGAATCTAAAACTACAATTCGCATTAACTTGGTATAATACAGACTTAGATTTAGGTTCACAAGTACAAACAGATGCAGAAGGCAATGAACTTGGTAACTTTAACAGTAGTATGAAAGCAGATGCCACTTCTTTTTCATTAGGCATACAATTTAAGGATAGGCCTATTTATTTAAGTCTTGGCAGAACAAATAAAACAGCTATCCAAAATTTAGGTCCAGGAGCGGGTTCAGAAGTTTCTAATGTTTATTCAAAAGATAAGCTTTATGATTGGGGTTTTAGATTTTTAGTTAACAACCATCCATTCCTTGATAACAATAAAATAGGCTTAACGTTTGCCTTAGGATATAGTAAAAGTAATATTGGGGATTTTATATGGTTTCAAGATAATGCTCAAGCAGACCCT
>JABHHG010000102.1 GCA_018671635.1 Fidelibacterota bacterium
AAACATATCATCAATGAGAGATTCTATATTTGAAAAATCAGTTACTTCATCTACTTTTGAACGTAGAGTTGGGTCATCATATTTTACAACAGGGAGAAGTGACACTTATTTTACCTCAATTTTACTATCTTCGAGGCCAACAACATACGAACGATCCACATTGAATTTTGTGCCTGAACCAGCATCTATGGTAACGCGATTATTATTTTTTCCCTGAAATCCAATGATAGTACCATAAATACCACCACGTGTTAGCACTTTATCCCCCTGCTTTAAATTGGCAAGTTGCTCTTCGTGTTTTTTTCTTTGCGTGCTCTGCGGTCTGATGATTATAAAGTAGAAAATTAAAAACATCAGTACGAATGGTAAATAGGTTGCTAATGGCATGGAAGCGCCAGTTTCCCCTTGTGCGTATAATAAGTCCAAAATTTTATTCCTAATTAAGTATGATAAATTACATTTTAAATTACATTTCTTTAAACTGAAAGATACATAAATGAGTTTTAAATTTACCCATGAGATATAATCTATATTTAACATGCCCGCGTGGCTTGGAAATCGAATGTGCAAATGAATTAGAAGAAATGGGGTGTGAGAATATTACCATTGATAGCGGGGGTGTTTTCCTCACTGGTGACTTAAGAACAATTTATACCGTAAACCATCTTTCTCGATTAGGAATGCACTTGCTTCTAAAAATTGTTCAACTAGATTGTAAAGATGAACGTACACTATACCATGAGATTAATGGCATTAACTGGACCAAGTACATCTCTTACATACAAACTATTTCAGTTAATTTTAGAGCGCGAAGAAGTTGGGTAACCAATACTCAGTTTGCGGCATTAAAAGTCAAAGATGCAGTTGTAGACAAAATTAGAGCATATTCTGGAAAGCGCCCCTCAATTGACATTAGATCAGCAGATGTACCTATTGATGTTTTTTTAGATGGAACAACTTGTAACGTTTATTTAAATACTTCTGGTGATGCTTTATTTAAACGCGGATATAGAGAAAAAATTCATAAGGCCGCAATTAATGAAGCCCTTGCTGCAGGATTAGTTAAATTAACTAAATGGTCCTCCCCCGATCCATTGTTTGACCCAATGTGTGGTTCAGGGACTTTTGCCATTGAAGCAGCTATGATGGCATTAAAAATCCCACCACGGGCTACTCGTCGAGACTATTCATTTATGAAATGGTTAAATTATGATTCATATTTGTGGGAGGATGTGAAATTAGATGCTGAGAATAATATAAATTTTTCAAGTAAAATGAAAATATATTCATCTGATAAGTTAATTGAAAATATAGATATGTGTAGGGCTTCAGCAATAAAAGCAGGTGTAGATAAATATATTCGATTTTCAGTTTGCAATATAAAGCATTTTAGACCCCTTACTGAAAAAAGTGGATTTATTATAACAAATCCCCCTTATGGTGAAAGAATTGGTGGGGATGATGAAGAATTAGAATTCTTGTACACTACTATAAATGAAAGATTTAATAATTTCTGTAAAGGTTTCTCAGTCTTTATGATTTGTACAGAATCTCCTTTTTTAGAGTACATTGAAGCAACTCCATCTTCAAGTATTCCAATTCGAAATGGAAAATTAGAATGCAATTTTATTGAATACAATATCCCTTCAGCGGAAATTCGATCCCCTAATGCTTAAAATTGGCAATCTTACTATTGATAATCCTATATTTTTAGCGCCAATGGCAGGTATTACTGACCATCCCTTTCGGGTACTTTGTAGGCAAATGGGTGCAGGAGTTGTTTACACTGAATTTGTAAGTTCTGATGGCATTGTTCGTGAAAATTTAAAGACGATGGATCTAATGCGCTTCACCGCAGATGAGCGTCCTATCGGAATTCAAATTTTTGGAGATGACCCTGAAACAGTGGGAAACTCAGCTAAAATTTTAAATGAAAAATTTGACCCTGATATTATCGATATTAATTATGGATGTCCCGTTCCAAAAGTAACTAAGCGTGGTGCTGGTTCGGGTGCAATGAAGGATCTCTGTAAAATGGATGATATTACGCAAGCGGTTGTTGAGGCAGTTCCCTTAAAGCCTGTTACTGTCAAAATGCGGGCGGGTTGGGATAATGAATCTATAATCTCTACGGAAGCTGCAGAGCGCTTAGAAAAGATTGGCGTGAAGGCAATTACATTACATCCTCGCACAACAAAACAGCAATTTTCTGGTCGTTCTAACTGGAGCTATATTAAAGCAATGAAAGAGGCCGTAAGCATCCCTGTAATTGGGAATGGAGATGTAGTTACGGCGGATGATTTTATGAGGATGAAAGATGAAACTGGATGTGATGCAGTCATGATTGGTCGAGGAGCATTGGGAAATCCGTGGATATTTAAAGCCATTCAAGCTAAATTAAATGGAACTAATTTTTTTCACCCTACCATTCTTGATAGAGCTGAAATGTGCAAAATCCACTTTGAGTTACTTAAGCAAGACAAACATGAAAAGTTGTGTGTAAATTTATCGAAAAAACATTTCGCTTGGTATATTAAGGGGTTTTCGGGCGCCGCTGAATGGAGATCGAAATTTGTACGCTCTGAAAATATTGATGAAATTGAATCTCATCTTAATGAACTTGTGAACGATTTTGCTTTAAATTATTCAGAATAGTATTTGTAACAAAATCCATTACTCTCTTTTGCCTCATACATTGCCCTATCTGCAAAACGCATCAGATTATTGAAATTAGTACCCATTTGTGGGGCCAAACTGACTCCGATGCTTAAGGATACTGATATATTGAAGTCTTGAACTTGTTGAGATTTTGCAAAATTCTCTGATATTCTATCTAATAATTGATTAATATTTTCTTTTGCCCCTATTTTTGGAAGTAGGATTGAAAATTCATCTCCCGCCCACCTTGAAACAGTATCACTCTCTCTCACCGATGCAGACAGACGGTTTGCTGACTCTAACAATATTGAATCTCCAGCATCGTGACCGTAAGTATCATTTATAGACTTAAAATCATCAACATCAATAAAAAACAAGGCAAGGTCCTCCTTATGACGATGTGCAGCAGAAAGTGCTTGCTTACATCTATCGTTAAAAAGATCACGATTGGGAAGATTGGTTAATTGATCATAATTTGCTCGAAAATAGATATCCTCATGTTCTCTTTCTTGAAGCGAGATATCCACTACTTCAATCAACCACAAATTGCCATTAAATGGTTTAGTTTGAACTGACAATACTTTTTTATCAATAGATGTGAGTTTAGTTATCTGTTGAAATGAGGAAATTGAAACAGATTTAAAATTGGAATGCAAACTATCTAATTTTAGAGGTTTGGTGCTGGGATTGTACTTGAAATAAAGATTAAAAAGGTCGTTAGATTCAATTATTTGATTAGAATTATCTATAATTGCAATACCAAAACTAAGATTCTCAAAAAGAGATTGGTAGATATTTTTTTCCATAAATATTAAGGTAGGGTATTCTCTGTCGAGGCTAACATTCCTCCAGAAATTATAATCTTAAGAGCTTCTTCAACATTTAATTCTGTCTTAGTAGTATCACTTTTTAATGCATAAATCATATAACCTGATGTTGGATTAGGGGTGGTTGGTACAAATAAATGATAATATTCTTTACCTTCCTTATCTTTAGATTCACCTGTTACCATTGCAAGAGTCCACAATCCTTTTCTGGGGTACTCCAGTTGAATAACTTTTTTAAAGGCATTATTATTTTGAGAACTAATACTTTCAGTAATTTGCTTTACTGTTTTATAAACTAGGCTTACAATGGGAATCCTCTCAACTAACTTTTCTATTTCATTCAAAAGACTTTTACCCAGGACATTGGTAACAAATCGTCCAATTATATATATCGATATAATTGTAAGGAGGAATCCAATGATTTCAGGTAAATATTTAAACGTATTATCACCAAAAGTTAAATAATAGAGTTTTGCACCAGGGGATGAAAAAACAAGAAAAAGCTGTTTTACAATCCAATATGTTGCATATATGGGCAGTATAGATAACAGCCCTGTGAAAATATATTGCTTAAAATGTGATTTATTATTCATATTGAAAACTACCTAATTTTTTAATGACGTTCAAATCTTTTATCTAAATCATCCATACTTAAATTTATGATGATGGGTCGTCCATGTGGACAATAATACGGGTGATTTGTTGCAAATAATTTATCGATAAGATGTTTACGCTCTTCAGGTGTTAATGGGTCCCCCGCCTTTACCGCCGCTTTACATGCAAATGTGGATGCAATATAATCTATAAATGATGCTTCTAAATTACTGCTTTGCATATATATCTCCAATACCTCACTTATGATTTCTTTTTCTGTTCCCCAATTTACATCAATAGGAACACCTTCTATTATTACAGAATTTTCCCCGAATTCTCTAAGTTTGAATCCAATTTTTTCAAGATAAGGTATTATATTTAATAAATTCGAGTATTCATCAGGTTGAAGTGAAAGTGTTTGGGGAAATAGAACTGTTTGTGATGCCATTCCATTTCCATCAATTGCAATCATGGCAGACTCGTACAATACACGTTCGTGAGCCACGTGCTGATCTATTATGACTAAACCCGACTTGATTTCTGTAATTAAATATTTATTATGAAGTTGCCAAATAGTATCTGAAACAATTTGTTCTTCAGTATTGAATTCATTAGACTTTACAATACGTTCATGTGCACGATCTATTTGTGAATAATCGTCAAATTCATGTTTTAATTGATTCCCAGATTGAAGTTCATTAAAGTTTATATTTGGAAGTTTCCTCGGTGCAATATTATCAACTAAAGAATTAGTTTCATTATTTGAGAAAGGTAGTTGTGAATTTTCCTGAGAGTCATTTTGTTTACTATAATAAATTAAAGATGGATCATATTCAGGTATAACTTTAAGTATATCCTCTAAAGCATTAGATATTGAAGATTTTATGACATGATAAATATGCCATTCATTTTGAAATCTTACTTCAAGTTTGGCTGGATGAACATTGATATCAACAGAGTCTAACGGTATTTGAAGAAATAAAACAAAAAAGGGAAATTCACCTCGAGAAATTAATGAACGATAGGCGCTAAACACGGCTGAGCTCAACAATCTATCCTTAATAAATCGACCATTTAAAAATAAAAATTGGTCACCTTGACGCTTTTTGGTGGTATTTAAATTTCCGGTAAATCCAGAGATTTTATAAGGAGTTTTAGATAATTCAACAGGCAGTAAAGAATTAGAGAAATTTTTGCCATAGATATCTTTAATTCGTGTTTCTAATGTACCAAATACAACATTATAAATTTCTTTACCATTTGCGGATAGTGAAAATCCAATACCTGGATTTGAAAGCATAAACTGTCGAATCAATTCAATAATCTTTCGTTGCTCTGTATCGGGTTTCTTTAAAAATTTTCTACGTGCAGGAATATTATAAAATAGATTTTTAACTGTAATTTGTGTTCCGCTCAAACCCGGTGCAGGTACAAAAGACTTAGCCTCTCCTCCGTGGATAGTAAGTTCAAATCCATCAGTATGTCCATGTTCTATCGATTTAGCGGATAGTTGTGAAACTGATGCAATGCTAGGGAGAGCCTCTCCCCTAAAACCCAAAGTATTAATTTTAGCCAGGTCATCTTGAGTTTCTATTTTACTGGTTGCATGTCGCTTGAATGCTAATTTTAAATCATCCTTTGGCATGCCAATTCCATTATCAAAAACCTGTAATGATTTATGTCCACCTTCTTCAATCATGATATTTATTTGTGAAGACTTGGCATCAATAGAGTTTTCTACCAATTCCTTTATAACTGAAAATGGTCGTTCACTTACTTCACCGGCGGCAATTTGATTAACTAAATTAGATGAGAGTAATTTTATTTTTGACATTTATAATATAGCGGCAATCACAATTTTTCTTATTTCCATCAAATGTTCATTAACTGTAAGAAGGATATTTTCTACTTTGATTTTCATCTCATTGCAAAATTTATCATCATCAATGTCAGATAAATTGATAAGTACATTCATTGCTCCACCCTGAGCTCCAGCATGTGCCATTTCAGCGGCAACCCCTGCATCTGAAATTGAGTTAGGATTCCCTTTGCTGGCAGTCAGTTTAGCTAATGGCATGACTGAAGCACATGCTTCTAAAATTGATAAAGGAGAATATGTGGCAATTTTAGTAGCTTCTTGTATGGCTACATGTCGAATTTCAATTTCTCTATCTGTTTTTTTAGGCATTCTAATTGCATCAATTACTCCATTAAATGAGTTAGTATCATCATCAATAAGCTTTATTAATTGATCTTTAAGTTTTTGGGAATTGATGGCAAGATTATTCATCTCAGTTACCGAATCCTCAAATCCCTTTTTACCAATAGTTAAATTGCCAACCATTGCAGATAATCCTGCTGCGAGTGCGCCCGCAAGTGCACTAACACTGCCACCACCAGGGGCAGGACTATTTGAAGACAATTCATCTATGAAATCAGTAATTGAGGAATTGGCCAAAGCACCATATTTTTCAGCCACTCTAAATTCGATGATTTTTTCTTTTGGATTAAATTCACCTAAATCATCAAGGCCTAAAGATTTTATTGCTATATGAATTATATCATTTTCAGGGATTCCCTGAGATTGACCCTGTTTGTGGAGATAATGTAATCCTGCATTCAAAAGTGCACTGAGGGGAATGAGCCCAACCAACTCGCTACCAGTCACACGCAGCCCTCTTTTATGAGCTTGCATACACACTTCGTCAAATGCTTGATGGGGTGAGGTAACATTGAAATTTGTTAAATTCATTGATACTTGTGCCTGTTTATACTCATCAATATACCAACCTACAGCTTTAGTTGATTTTAAAGAGCCAGGAACTTTTACAATTGTACCGTCTGCTTCACGTTCAAATTTTCCTTCACTATTCCGTTTGGCTCTGCCCGCCTCTCTAATATCAAGTGCAATATCAGACGCCAGTTTCTTTTCATGAGAATTTAAATTTATATTATATGCTATTAAGAATTCACGAGCGCCAATTGCAGTAACTCCAGCAGTTTTATGCAATTTAGTTGGACCGAAATCTGGCTTCCATTTATGCACTTGTAATTTTTCACACATTCCTTCATACTCGCCCGAACGGATATTTGCCAAATTAACTCTTTCTAAATTTGATGCTGAATTTTCATACAAGTAAATTGGGATATGCAATTCCCTTCCAACCCTTTCAGCCAGTAATTTTGATAAATCCACACACTCATCCATGGTTACACCATTGACGGGGACTAAAGGGCACACATCGGTTGCCCCCATTCGTGCATGCTCCCCTTTGTGTGATTGCATATCGAGAATCTCAGATGCCTTCTTGATGGATAAAAATGCAGCTTCCACAACATTTTCAGGTGGACCAACAAAAGTTACCACAGTACGATTAGTATCTGCACCCGAATCTACATCCAATAAACTGATATTATTTACTGATTCAATTTCATTTGTAATTTCTTTTATTTTAGCTAAATCTATACCTTCACTAAAATTTGGCACACATTCAATAATTTTCATTTAAAATCCATTTAATTCGATAAGTATGTATATGATAAGCATAAGTAGGATAGTATTTTTAATCAATTGTCCACGGGTTGATTTTTGGCGCCACCCTTGATATAATAATTTTTTAAATTCCATTACTAAATTCCGGCAAATACATATAAGAAAAATTTTATAAAAGGAGTAATGATGGCACCTATTATCGAATAGCCCGTTATCATGCCAAAGACTATTAAACCTAATAAAATTTTAGGACCATTAGCTTGAAGTTTCCAGGCCAATTCTGGATTCTTCCGCCCAATTATACTGCCAAATATTTGTGATCCATCTAGTGGAGCAACGGGAATTAGATTAAAAATAGCTAATGCAATATTAATGTAGAGAAAAAAATATATTACATGTGAAAATGTTTCATTGACTGGGATATGAAATCCATTAACAACTCGAACTATACATCCACCTATAAAAGCTAATAATAAATTCGAAGCTGGGCCAGCAAATGCTACTTTCATCATTCCGGTATGTCTATCTCGAAGATTTAAAGGGTTTACGGGTACGGGTTTTGCCCATCCAAACCCAACGATTAAAATCATTAATGAGCCAATTGGATCTAAATGTGCAAGTGGGTTAAGGGTTAAACGCCCTTGTCGTTGTGCTGTATCATCCCCAAGCATATATGCGATGTACGCATGGGAAAACTCATGAAAGCATAATGCAAACATCAGTACAGGAATAAGAATAATTAATACATCAAGATGGTCTGGAAATAATTGTAATAACATTAATCTCTCGGGTGAAACTCTTTATATATTTCTTTTAAATGTGTCTTATCTAAATGAGTATATATTTGAGTAGTTGATAAATCAGAATGACCCAGTAATTCTTGTACTGTACGCAGATCAGCACCACCTTCAAGGAGGTGAGTTGCAAAGCTATGGCGTAAAGTATGCGGGCTAATTTTTTTTTGAAACCCCACAATAGTAACTGGTTTATTTAGAATTTTCCAAATTGCCATACGGCTAAGTATAGTGCCTCTATTGTTTAAAAAAACAGCCCCATTGGTATTGCCCCTATTGGCATATTTTGGGCGATCTTCATCAATATATTCTCTTAAAAAAGTTGCCAGTTTACTTCCCAAAGGCACAATTCTCTCCTTATTACCTTTACCAATAATGCGCAATAATCCTTCATCCCAGCGTACATTTGTTAATTTTAAATGGGATAGTTCTGATACTCTAAGTCCTGATGAGTAAAGCATTAAAATAATGGTATAATTTCTTCGACCATGAATTTCATCAATATTAACCGCACCCAAGATGCTTTCAAAATCTGATACGGTAAGTACAGATGGAAGGTTTTTTTGTGTTTTAGGTGATTCTAATAACTCAGTGGGATTCTTTTTAGATAAACCTTTCAAGAGAAGATATTGATGGAATCCCCTTAACGAGGAAAGTATCCTTAAAAGAGTAGATTTTTTTGGCCTAACAATACTTGAAAATTGATTAATATATTTTCGAACATGACTGAGCGTAATTTTTTGTGGGGATGTTAATTTATTATTCTCATATAAATAATCTGAATATTTCCCTAAGTCCAGCCAATATGCATCTATGGTATTCGCTGATAACCTTCTTTCAAATTGCAGATAAACTAAATATTCTCTAACAAGTCTCTTTAGCGGATGATTATCAATTGTAAACTGTTTCATTTGGCAGTTAAATAGAAGATGTTATTTCTCTTAATTCTTCAATTGATGCTCCATTTTCAATATGGGTTCCTACTACAATAAATCTAGCACCAGCATTGGCAATGGACTTAGAAGATGTTGCATTCGTAATTCCACCGCCAACAATAATTGGAATATCAAGACGCTTTGAAAGTGTTTCAATAATTGTAGTAGAGGCATGGTTTAAAGCCCCACTTCCACATTCCAAAAAGATAAATTTATTTCCAAGATATTGTCCTGCTAATGCATGCGCTAAAATGATATCCACTTTGTCCATTGGTAGAGGTATGGTGTTACTTATTATTTCAACTGAGGT